>JADGHQ010000114.1 GCA_019683805.1 Thermoleophilaceae bacterium | reverse complement strand
TGCTGAGCCCGCACAAGCTGTTTCGCAGGGCGTTCCTGGAGGAGCACGGGATCCGCTTCCCGGAGGGCCGCCGGCGGCTCGAGGACCACGTCTTCGTGATGCGCGCGTACCTGCACCAGCCGCGCATCTCGGTGCTCGCCGACTACCCGGTCTACCACTGGGTGCTGCGCGACCCCGCGAAGAACGCTTCGGCCGGCGGCTTCGACGCCGCGGGCTACTACGGCAACGTCCGCGAGGTGCTCGACCTGGTGGTCGAGCACACCGAGCCCGGCGAGCTCCGTGAGCGCCTGCTCGCGCACTGGTACAGGGGCAAGATGCTCGGGCGCGTGGGAGGCCGCTACTTCCTCCGCCGCGACCCGGAGTTCCGCCGCGAGCTCGTGTCCGAGGTGCGAAGCCTCGCACAGGAGCGCTACGGGCCGTGGGTGGATCGGCTGCTCGCGTTCAGCCTGAGGCTGCGCTCGCACCTGCTCCTGCACGGCTCCTACGCGCAGCTCGAGGCGCTCGCCGAGCTCGAGCAGGCGATCCGCGCGCGGGCCCGCATCGCCGAGGCGCGCCGGCACCTCGGCGACGTGCGCGTGCGCGCCGAGGCGCGCCTCGTCGCGCGTGGCGAGCCGCTGCGCTTCGAGCGGCGCGGCGAGCGGCTGCTCTGGGCGCCGCCCGAGCCGCTGCGCGGGGCCTTCCCCGAGGAGCTGCTCGACGCCACCGACGATCTGAGCGGCGCGCGCGCGGAGGTCTTCGTGCGCAGGCAGGGCGAGGGCGTCGAGTACCCGGTGACGACCCACTGCGAGCTGCGACTCGACCCGCTGGGCGCCGATGGGCGTGAGGTCGAGCCCGTGCTCGTGCTCTGGGCGGCGATCGCCGGGTCGCGCGGCGCGGCGGGGAGTCCGCTCGAGCCCGGTCGCTGGGAGGCGCTCGCCGAGGTGCGGATCGCGGGCTTCTCGGCGAACGCGCGCCTGCGCCGACAGCCGGGCGGCGAGCCGCTCGTCGTCGACGTGGACGCGCGCGGACTCGTGCGCGAGCATCTGGAACCGGGCGCGCGCCAGCGGCGGCCCCTCGCGGCGCGCGCGCTCAGGCGGGCAAGGGCAGCAGCTCGCGCAGCGAGCGGCCGCTGAGGCCGTCGCGGCGCAGCGCCCGGCGCAGGGCGCGCATGCCGCGGCGGCGCGGCACCTCGCGGGCGCGCGCGTCGCGCAGCACCCCCCAGAACGACCCCGCGAGCACGGCCTCCGGGTCGAGGGCGCCCTTGCGCCGCAGCACCTCGTCCGGCACCTCCTGGGGGTCCTCGGCGGTGGCCTGGTCGAAGAGGTCGTCGTAGCGCTCGTTGAGGGCGTCGTTCGTGGGGTCGAGCCCGAGCACGAGCAGCAGCCCGGTCGGCTCGGTGTCGAGCGGCAGGCAGACGAGGTCGGGCCGGTGCTCGCGCAGGAAGCCGAGGATCTTGAAGACGTCCCCGGTCCACCTCCGGGTCTCGCGGTTGCGCGCGGCCATCGTGGCGTCGGTCGGGAAGATGTCGTCGAACACGACGGCGGTCGTCCAGCGCGAGTGCTTCTCGACGTTCACGAAGTCGCGCAGGGCGTACTCGGAGAGGTGCATGCCGTCGATGAACGAGAGGTCGACGGGCAGCCCCCCGAGCGGGGCGAGCGGGTCCGGCCGGGCGAAGAACTCGTCGCTCGTCTCGCGGAAGAGCGTCACGTCGTCGCGGAGCTCCACGCGGAGCCTGTAGGCCGGGTCGACGCCGATGCTCGGCGCGCGGGCGAGCGCGAGGCTGTCGCCGTGCCGCACACCGATCTCCAGGTAGGTGCGCGGCTCGAGCAGCTCGTGCACGCGTTCGAGGAAGTCCAGGTAGCGCACCGGTGACTAACGGTAGCGGCCGCGAGGCCGGGGCGGTCTCGCAACGAAAACCGCCCAGCGGGGTCCCCGCCGGGCGGGACGGCTGACCGCGGCGGCCGACGTCGGGGTCAGGCCGCCGCGCCGACCAGCTCGCGCTCCCCGGCCGGCGTCTCGGCGGTCGAGCCCTCGCCGGCGGCGGAGCTCTCGATCATCGGCTGGGCGTCCGCCGTCGCCTCGCCGGCCGCGATCTCGATGCGATGCGGCTTGCGCGTATCGGGTATCGGGATGCGCAGCGTCAGCACGCCGTCGCTGAGCGACGCCTCGATCGCGTCCGGGTCGAGCCCCTTGGGGACGCGCAGGGAGCGCTCGAACTTGCCGAACCCGCGCTCCAGGCGCTGCCAGGTGCGGCCGTCCTGCGTCGCGTCGCCGTACGGGTAGGCGCGCTCGCCCCGAACGGTCAGGACGTCGTCGAGGAGCTCGACGTCGATGTCGGAGGCCTTGAAGCCCGGCACGTCCATGACCACGGTGACGTCGTCGTCGGTCACCATCACGTCCGCGGGCGGGACGAACGACCGCACCGCCATGTCGCCGGAAGCGAGCAGACGCTCCATCTCACGCGACAGCTCGAACAGCGGCCCAAACCGCTCGAAGAGCAGCGTCATGTCGTTCATCACCTCCTCTCTTGCCGGATCGGACTGTGGCGCCGGTCACGCGGGCCGGCGCCCGCAGGCATGTGGATAGGCCGCAGCCGGGCGGCGTCAAGCCGAGCCGGGCCGGCCTTCGGGCCACTCCGCCTGCTCGTCGACCGCCCCGGCCGCCGCGGCGAGCTTCCCCAGGGCGCGCCGCTCGAGCTGCCGGACGCGCTCGGCGCTCAGGCCGAAGCGGGCGCCGATCTGGCGCAGGCTCTGCTCCTCGCCGTCGAGCCCGTAGCGGGCGCGCAGGATCTCCCGCTCGCGGTCGGAGAGCCCGGACAGCAGCGCCAGCAGCTGCTCCCGCTCGATCGCCTTGAGCACGCGCTCGTATTCGCCCTCGGCGAGCGGATCGACCAGCAGCTCGCCGAACGTCCCGACTGCTCCATCCTCGCCGACCACCGGCTCCTCGAGCGAGCGCGCGGGGCGCTCGACGGCGAGCAGGCTGTCGACCTGGTCGCCGGTCAGCCCCGTGCGCGCCACCAGCTCGTCGCGGTCGGGCTCGCGGCCGGTCTCCTGGAGGGCGCTGTGGTGGGCGTCCTTGATCCGGGCGAGCTGGCGCAGCGCGCGGTCGGAGAGCACGAGCGGGCGGGTCAGCTCGGACACGAGCTGCTGCATCGCCTGGCGCACCCAGAACGCGGCGTAGCCCCAGAACGGGACGCCGCGGCGGGGGTCGTACCGCTCCAGCGCGCGCAGCAGCCCCACGACCCCCTCCTGGAGCAGCTCGACGCGGTCCACGCGCTCCGAGTCCCGGTAGACCCGGGCGACGGACGCGATCAGCGGCATGAAGGCCTCGACCAGGCGCGCCCGCGCGGTCGCGTCGCCTGCCTGCGCGGCGGCCACGAGCTCGCGCTCGCGCGCGTCCGACAGCGCTTCCCTGCGCCCGAGCTCGTCGAGATAGCCGACAGTCGCCCCGGGCCCCGAGGGCTCCGGCCGCCCCAGCGCGACGGCGAGCTCGCGGTCGGCAAGGCGCGACCTCGTCGCCGAGGCGATCAGCTCCTGGCCCTCGGCGCCCGTCAGGGCGGGGAGCTCGTCCTGCTCCTCCGCTTCGTCGTGGTGACCGTCGGTCGCGTCGATGCGCTCAGTATGGCCGGTCGCCCCCGCCCCCGCCCGCCCCCGCCCCCCCCCCCCGCGCGCGGGGGGGGCGGGCCCGGCGGCGGGGCCGGCCGGCGCCGACGCACGCGGGCGCGGCGGGGCTCAGGTCCCCGCCGGAGCGGCCGAGCCGGGTCGGCGGCGCGCCTCGATACGCCCGACGCGCACGGCGGTCATGCCGCCGAGCACGCCCGCGGCCAGCGCGGCGAGGGCCCAGCCGGCGCCCCCGACGTCGAGTCTCAGCGCCTCGTCAAGGGACCAGTCGCCCGCGCCGGCGGCGGTCACCGCGAACGCGACCGCGACGAGCACGAGGTTGTACTCGAGCCCGCCGTCGCTCGCCCACAGGCCCTTCGCCCAGTGCACGCTCGCCACCGCCGTGACCATGACGGCGATCAGCATCGCGGCGGCGAGCGGCGTCAGCAGCCCGCAGGCGAAGAGGGCGCCCCCGGCGAGCTCGGCCAGGCCGGCGCAGATCGCCATCGCGCGACCCGGGCGCAGTCCGACCGACTCGAAGAAGGCGCCGGTGCCGTCGGGCCCGTGGCCCCCGAACCAGCCGAACAGCTTCTGCGTGCCGTGGCCGGCGAAAAGCGCGCCGACGATCGCGCGCAGTACCAGGAGTCCTAGTGCAAGGCTCATCTTCGCGTTCCCTCCTGCACAGCGAAGTTCAATCAGCGCACTGCTCTCCCTGCGGCCGATAGGCCGGCGGGCCGGCCGCGACAAGCGGGTCGCCGACAGCAGCTCGGCGTACCCCGCGTCGCGACGCCCCGTGCGGCCTTCGCGGCGCCTTGACGCCCCGCTCGCCCGTCCTAGTGACGATCGCGAGGAGGTGAAGTCGGTCTCTTGAAAATCGTGAGCAGGTCGAGGAC
>JADGHQ010000113.1 GCA_019683805.1 Thermoleophilaceae bacterium | reverse complement strand
GGCTCGAGCCAGGCGTCGATCTCGCGCAGCGGCCCGGGCCGTACGCGGTAAAGCCGGCGCTGGGCGTCCACGCGCGCCTCCACCACGCCCGCGTCGCGCAGCACGCGCAGGTGCTTCGACACGGTCGGCTGGCTGACAGCCAGCGCGTCGACGAGCTCGCCCACCGGGCGCTCGCGCGCGCGCAGGAGGTCCAGGATGCGCCGGCGGTTGGGGTCCGCGAGGACGGCGAAGGCGTCGGCTACGGCCATGGGGGTAAGTATGCCGAGTCGGGCATATAACTGTCAAGCGATATGCGCTTCGCCCTCTGCCGACCACGCGCCGCCTGCCTCGGCGGCGGGCGCGAGCGCTCGCTACCCTCGATGGACCCGACGCAAGAAGGGGGTGGGCGTCCATGCTCGCCATCACCAGAAGTGCCGCGGAGGTCATCGAGGCGATCGTCTCCTCGACGCCCGATCTCCCCGACGACAGCGGCCTCCGCATCGCGCCGACGCTCGCGGAGGACGGCCGGCCGGCGCTCGGCCTCTCGTTCACCGCCGCGCCCGAGCAGGGCGACCAGGTCGTGGGCGGGGAGGGCGTGCAGGTCTTCGTCGACCCGGAGGCCGTGGCGGTCCTCGACGACAAGGTGCTCGACGCCGAGGTGACCGAGGGGCAGGTAGGTTTCACACTCACCGAGCAGACCGCGTCCGACGAGGACCTGAGCGGCTGAGCGGCACGAGCACGGCGGGGCCGGGCCGTCCGAGGCGGGCCTCGCGGACAAGATGAACAGCATGCCGAAGTACAAGGAGGCCCTCGTCGACTTGCGGGCGCCCGATTCCGGCACCGTGATCCTGACCTACCACCCGGCGCGCGCCTGACGGCGGGGACGGCGGGGGCGAGCTAGGCTGCCGCGCCCATGCGAGCGATCCAGATCTCAGAGCTCTCCGGCCCGGACGCGCTCACCCTCGTGGAGCTGCCCGAGCCGGAGGCCAGCCACTTCCTCACGCCCGGTCAGGGAGTCGCCATCGACGTGAGGGCGGCGGCCGTCTCCTTCCCCGACGTGCTCCAGTCGCGCGGGCTCTACCAGTTCAAGCCCGAGCTTCCCTTCGTGCCCGGCGCGGAGGTCGCGGGCGAGGTGGTGGAGGCCAGCGACGGCAGCGGCTTCCGGCCCGGCGACCGGGTCGCGGCGCTGACGATGCTCGGCGGCATGTCGGAGCGGGCCGTCGCCCCCGCCCACCTCACCTACAGGCTCCCCGACGAGCTCGACTTCGCCCAGGGCGCCGCGCTCGTGCTGAACTACCACACCGCCTACTTCGCGCTCCGACTGCGCGGGCGCGTGAAGGAGGGCGAGCAGGTGCTCGTCCACGGCGCGGCCGGGGGCGTCGGCACCGCGACGCTCCAGGTGGCGCGGGCGCTCGGCGCACGCACCGTCGCGGTCGTCTCGACCGAGGAGAAGGAGCGCGTCGCGCGCGAGGCGGGCGCGGACGAGGTGGTGCGCGCGGACGAGGGCTGGAAGGACCGCGTGCTCGAGGTCTCGGGCGGCGGCGTCGACGTCGTCATCGACCCCGTGGGCGGCGACCGCTTCATCGACAGCCTGCGCTCCCTGCGCGAGGACGGGCGACTCGTGGTCGTCGGCTTCACGGGAGGCTCGATCCCGGAGGTCAAGGTCAACCGCCTGCTGCTGCGCAACATCGAGGTCGTCGGGGCCGGCTGGGGCGCGTACGCGATGTCGAAGCCCGACCTCTGCCGCGAGCTCGGCGCGGAGATCGAGCGGATGATCGCCGCCGGGCACGTGCGGCCGATCGTGGGCGCGCGCTTCCCGCTCGAGCGGGCGGCCGACGCGATGCGGCTGATCGATGGGCGCGGGGCGCTCGGGAAGGTCGTGCTCGAGGTCTGAGGCGGCGGGCGTGGGCGGCGGAAGCGCCCCTGGCCGCCTGGCGGACCTCGTCGCGAAGTGCTGCTTCGCGGACCCGGGGCTGCGCGCGCGCCTGCGCACCGCCTGGGGGACGCTCGAGCTGATCGAGGCAGTGCGGCCCTACCCGCCCGCGGGCACCTGCTCGGTCTCGCGCGCGATCCGCCAGGATGACTGCACCGGGTCGAGGAACGACGGAGGGTCGTGGAACTTGAGCGAGTCGCGGTAGTTGTAGTCCTTGATGTAGCCGGTCCCCGCCGACGTGCCGACCGGACCCCTGAACTCCTGGGCGATCGCTCCGTTCACGTGCAGCTCGCCGAGGTTGCGGCCGTCTCCGCAGTACCAGTTGTCGACGATGAACGAGTGGTTGAGCGCCAGGATCGCGGCGTCGATCTGCGGGTTCCGCAGGTAGCCGCCCATCTTCCCTGACGCGTTCTCGTCGCAGCTGCCGTTCCAGCCCCGGTTCTTCACCGGGTGGTAGACGCGGATGAAGTTGTTGGCGATCAGGCCGAGCGTGGCGTCGGGCGTGGAGGAGCTCTTGGTGATGCTCCCCTGGACGATCACGTCGTTGGCGGCCGCGATCGTGAGGTCCTTGCTGTAGGTGCCCGAGACCCAGACGTCGCCGCAGCCGTTGTTCACCTGGGTCGTCGTGTAGTCCTGCTGGTAGACGTAGCCGTTCGAGTTGCAGCCCGGACCGGGCGGGGTGTCGCTCGGCGAGGTGCTCTTCACGTAGATCACGCCGTTCGCGGGCCAGGCGACGTCGGTGAAGGAGCTGTTGCTCAGCACCTTGCGGTACTGGATCCGGTCGCCTGCGAGCCGCAGCTCGATCGGGCCGGTCAGGAGCAGCCCGTTCGCGCCCGCCGCGTTCTGCAGCGTGCCGTTCGTGGGCGGCGGCTTGAGGTAGGGGGCGTCGGTCGTCCAGACGCCCTGGAAGTCGGGGCTGCCGCTGCAGCCGCCCACCTTGGTGTAGCCGCCGCTCGCCTTCGGGGCCGAGGTCTCGACGCTGTCGGCCTTGCCGGGGCGGCCGAAGGTGGGGGTACCGCAGGTGAGCAGCATGTCGTTCGAGTGGAGCGGGCCGTTGATCGCGTCGTTCGAGGCGAACTGGATCTCCCTGCACCTGCTCGGGCGCGTGTACTTCGGGTTGCTGCTCGTGAACGTCCAGCGATAGACGAGGCAGTACTTGGCGGCGTACGCCCGGTCGTCGTCGTCCTGGTACACCGCCGGGTCCTGGGTCTCGTAGTCGGTGAAGTAGAGGAAGTCCAGGAAGCCGCGCCGCTTGAAGGTCGCGATCATGCTGCGCTTGATCCCGTGCACCCGGCCGGTGGAGCGGATCTTGAACGTGCCGCTGACGGGATCGATGAGGTAGGCGCTAGGGGACGACGCGCAGCTCGTCCCGGGGCCGGAGCGCAGGAGCTCGATCGCGTACTGCGCCTGCGACCCCGGCAGGTTCCGGTAGACCATCGGATTCGCGCCGGGCAGGTTCACGGGCGCCTTGACGCCGGGCTGGGACGGGTCCGGGGGAGGCACGTTGTCGCACCTCGTCCAGTAGTCGGCGTCCTGGTTGAGGTGGAAGAGGTAGAAGGCGATGCCGGCCTCGGCGGCCGCGAGCGCCTGCTTTCGGTCCTGGTCCTTGCGCGATGTCCCGATGTCGCCGCTCGCCGCGGCGAACGCCCCGACCGCGAGCATGCCGCCCACCAGGAGCACGCCGATGATCGTGACCATGGTGAAGCCTTCCTCGTGCCGCAGAGGCCTGACTATGCGTCGGATCACATGCATCTCGGTCCGTTCGAGGGGTCGTTCGGGTCCGCGCTGCGCACGTAGACGTCGTTCTCGAGCGTGGTGGCCTGGCGGCTCGGGTCGATCCCGGTCGGGTTCACCACGAAGTCGATCTGCACCTGCACCGCCCGCGCGCGGTCGGAGTCGCCGAGCGGCGTCGCGAGCGGCGTGGCGCTCACGGTGCCGTCGGGCTGGAACGCGAAGTAAGAGAAGATCGGCTTGGCCCTGCCGCTTGCGTCCTTCGCCGCCACGACGTCCTGGAGCAGCGTCTTCCTGGCCGCCAGGGTCCACGTGGTCGAGGCCGTCGGCGGCGTGACGTCCGGCGTGTACACCTCGTCGCGGATCGCCTTTGCGCTCGCGTCCCAGGTGATGTCGTGGCGCTGCGGGTTGTCGCCGCCGGCGCTCGAGAGGTCGACGTACAAGCTGACCGTCCTGTCGTCCGCATACCTGAGCGGCGGTAGGTCCGCCAGGCACACCTGGGAGCGCAGGAGCTGGGTGATCCTCTCCATCGCGAGGCGGCCGCGCTGGATCGCGTCCTCGCGGCTTGCGATCTTCGCCGACTGGCCGAACGCTGTGTCGAGGATCGTGTACGCCGCCACGATCACGAGCGACCCGACCAGCATCGCGACGAGCATCTCGCTGAGCGTCAGCCCGTGCTCGGGGCGCAGGCGCCCTCCGATGCGCTTCGCCAGCCTCACGGGCAGCCCCCCGTGTTGCCGCTCGACGGGATCGTCAGGGTGGCGGCGCTGCCGTTCGGGTCGTAGTTGACGACGGTCACCTTCCCGCTGTTGCGCGTGCCGTCGTAGGCGCAGACCGTGTAGGCCCCGAACGGCAGCGC
>JADGHQ010000038.1 GCA_019683805.1 Thermoleophilaceae bacterium | reverse complement strand
CGCGGGCGCCGCGCCCCCCCCCCCACACCCCCCCGCCCCGGCCCCCCGCCCCCCGGCCCGCGGCCGGGCGGAGCGCGGAGCGGTCCGGTCGCCGCTCGGAGCGGCGGTGCCGCGATGACGATCGCCCGCCCCGAGGACCTCGTCGAGGAGGTGGTCGCGCTCCCGGGGCTCGACCTGCGCGTGCTGCGCCCGCGCGACCCGGAGGCGCTGCTCGACGAGGAGGCGTTCGAGCACGAGGAGTTCCTCCCGTACTGGGCCGAGCTGTGGCCGAGCGGCGTCGCGCTCGCGCGCGCGGTCGCCGGGCGCACGCTGCGCGGAGCGCGCACGCTGGAGCTGGGGTGCGGGCTCGCGCTGCCGAGCTTCGCGGCGGCGGTCGCCGGCGGGCGCGTGGTCGCGAGCGACTGGGCGTCCGCGGCGATCTCGCTGGCCGCGGAGAACGCGCGCCGGAACGGGATCGAGCTCGAGACGCTGGTGTGCTCCTGGGCCGACCCGGGCCCGCTCGTCGAGCGCGCGCCGTGGGACCTCGTGCTCGCGGCCGACGTGCTGTACGAGCGCCGCAACGTGCCGCTGCTGCTCGATCTCCTGCCGCGGCTGGTTGCGCCGGGTCGCGGCCAGGTGCTGCTCGCCGATCCCGGCCGTGCGCCCGCCGCGGAGTTCCTCGAGCGCGCCCGCGAGGCGTTCGAGCTGGAGTCGCGTGGCGCGCCCGGGTCGACGTCCGTGCGACTCTACGTGATGCGCCGACGCGCGCCGCAGCCGCGACGCGCCCGCAGTTGACCACACAGGAGGGGGAAAAGTGCCCGTCCCAGGCCCGTCAGCGTGGGCCGTGCCGGCGCTATAGTTGCGTGTACAATTACTGTTTCCCGTCAGCCGGAGGCGGCTTTGAAGCTCGAAGGCATCCACCACATCACAGCCATCACGGCCGACGGTCCGCGGAACGTCGACTTCTACGCGCGCGTGCTCGGGCTGCGGCTGGTGAAGCAGACGGTCAACCAGGACGACCCGACCGTCTACCACCTCTTCTACGCCGACGAGAAGGGCTCGCACGGCGCCGACCTGACGTTCTTCGAGTACCCGGGCGCCGCCCGCGGCCGCGCGGGCGCCGGGATGATCCACCGGATCGTGCATCGCGTCGCCTCCGACGACGCGCTCGCGTTCTGGCGGGAGCGCCTCGCCGCCGAGGGGCTCGAGCCCGTGCTCGAGCCCGGCCGCCTGCTGTTCGACGACCCCGAGGGCCTCGGTCACGAGCTGGTCGTGGTCGAGCGGCTCGACGAGCCGCTCCTCGCCCGCTCCTCCGAGGTGCCGGACGAGTTCGCGCTGCAGGGCTTCGAGGCGGTGCGGGCGTATGTCGCCGATCCCGCGGCGAGCGAGCGGCTCGTGCGCGCGCTCGGCTTCGAGGAGCGCGCCCCGCACGACTTCGAGACGCGCGGCGCGGAGCGCGGCGGACGGATCGTGTTCGAGGGCTCGACCGCCCGCGGCCTCGGCGGCGCCGGCACGGTGCACCACGTCGCCTGGGCGACCCCGCCGGACGAGCAGGAGGCCTGGCGCCGGCGCGTGATCGAGGCGGGCGCCGACCCGACCCCCGTCATCGACCGCTTCTACTTCAAGTCGGTGTACTTCCGCGAGCCGGGCGGCGTGCTCTACGAGATCGCGACGATCGGCCCCGGCTTCACGGCGGACGAGCCGCTCGAGAGCCTCGGGGAGCGGCTGTCCCTGCCGCCGGCGTACGAGCCCCTGCGCAGCCGGCTCGAGGGCATCCTGACCCCGCTGCCGGACACGCGCCGCTGGCGGCGCGTGGGGACGCCCGCCTCGTAGACGAGCGATAGGCGGCCCGTCGGTTCCGACTGGCGCGCCGCCTACCCTTCCGCGCCCCGTGGGCTCGCGGCCCACGCTCTCTCTCAGTAGGCGACGGAAGGGATTCAGCGCTTGACGACCGGCGTCGCCGCCCGCCGGGCGGCCCGCTCGATACCCCCATGGCCGGCGACGCGGCCGCTGCGCGAGTGGCAGCTCGCCGCCCTCGAGGCGGTCGCCGCGCATCCGGGCCGCAGCTTCCTGGCGGCCGCCGCGCCGGCCGCCGGCAAGACGACCTTCGGCCTGCGCGTGGCGCACGAGATGCTCTCGAGCGGTCGCGTCGCGCGTGTTGTGGTGGTCGCGCCGACCACGCACATCTGCCGCCAGTGGGCGGCCGACGCAGCCCGCTACGGCATCGACCTCGAGCCCAACCGCCCGAACTCGGAGGGTCTCGAGCCCGCTGACCGTCATGGGGTCGCCGTGACCTACCAGACGGTCGCGGCCGGCCCGGGCGTGCACCGGAGGGGCTGCCGCCGCCCCACGCTCCTGATCGCCGACGAGCCGCACCACATGGGAGAGCACGCGGCCTGGGGCGCTCGCTCGCGCGAGGCGTTCGACGGCGCGGTGCTGCGGCTGCTGCTCTCGGGGACGCCGTTCCGCTCCGACTCGAGCGCTATCCCATGGGTCACGTACGACGAGGACGGCGTCAGCCGCGCCGACTTCACCTACGGCTACACCGACGCGCTGCTCGACGGCGTCTGCCGGCCGATCACCTTCCAGTTCTACGACGGCGACATGGAGTGGGTGAGCGGCGGCCGCCGCCGCAGCGCCAGCTTCGACGTCGTGCTGCCTGCGCAGGAGGCGGCCCGGCGGCTGCGCACCGCGCTCGATCCCGACGGGGAATGGCTCGCGGACGTGCTGCGGGCGGCCGACGAGCGGCTCTCCGCGGTACGCGCCGCCTCGCACCCCGACGCCGGCGGCCTGGTGGTGGCGAGCGACAAGGAGCACGCGGGCAAGATCGCGGCCAAGCTCGGCGCGATCGCCGGCGAGCCCGCCGAGATCGTCACCTCCGACGAGCCGGACAGCTCGGCGCGAATCGCTGCGTTCTCCAAGGGCTCGCGGCGCTGGCTCGTTTCGGTGCTCATGGTGTCCGAGGGCGTGGACATCCCGCGCCTGCGCGTCGGCGTGTACGCGACGGCCGCGCGCACCGAGCTCTTCTTCCGGCAGGTGATCGGCCGCTTCGTGCGGCGCACGCCCGCGCCGCGCGCCCAGATGAGCTACCTGTTCCTGCCCGCCGACCCGCGGCTGAAGGAGCTCGCCGCGCGCGTGGAGGAGGAGCGCAACCACGCGCTCGAGCAGAAGCCCGAGCCCGATGAGCGCGAGGCGGTGGAGCGCGCGGCGAGCGAGGGCGAGCGCTTCGCCGCGCTCTCCTCGAGCGCCCGCCCGGACGATGTCATCACCTCGAGCATGCGGCCGGGCGATGCGCTGCAGCTCTTCTACGACCCGCCGCCGACGGCGACCGCGCCGCCGCCACAGGTGGCTCCTGCGGCGCCGCAGGCCTCCCACGCGGCGTCGGAGCTCGACCGCGCCGCCGAGGCCGAGCCCGGGTACGCGCGGCGCGAGCGCCTGCGCGAGGAGCGCAGCCGCCTGGTCGGGCTCGTGAGCCGCAAGACCGGCGAGCCGCACCGCTCGATCCACGCGCGCATGAACCGGCTGACGGGCGCGCGCTCGGTGGCGTCGGCCACGATCGCGCAGCTCGAGCGGGCGAACGAGCTCCTGCTCGCGGAGCTCCGCCGCTAGCGCGGACGGCCGCATCACTTCACCAGTCGGATCGCGAGGTCGGCGGCGCCGGTGCCCCCGACGCCCCCGATCCCGCCGAGGAGGCCGAGGATGCGGGCGACGTAGGCCTGCGTCTCGGGTATCGCGGGGACGCAGCCGCACGCCGCCACCGGCGCGGGACCGGCGTTGTAGGCGGCGAGCGCGAGCGGGACGGAGCCGAAGCGGCCGAGCAGGTCGCGCATGAGGTGCGCCTGCGCGTCGATCGCCTGCCCCGGATCGAACGGGTCCCGCACCCCGTAGCTGCGCGCGGTGGATGGCATGAGCTGTGCGATGCCGAGCGCGCCGGCCGGTGAGCGGGCGAAGGGGTTGAACCCCGACTCGGCGTAGATCTGCGCCGAGAGGAGGGCGGCTCCCACGTTCCACCGCTGCGACGCGCGTGCGATCTCGTCGTGGAGCGCAGCCGGAACGAACGCGGGGATCGAGCTGCGCTCGCGACTCGAGTGGGGGCCGAAGCCGAGCGCCGCCGACCCGATGTTGCGCGTGTACCCGAAGTGCCAGGGCTCGTTCGCATAGCGCCGCACGAACCCGAAGCGGCCCGCGTTGCGGTCGAGCCAGCCGTACGCCGAGGGCGGTCCGAGGTCGAGCTCGGTGGCGTAGCGGTGCAGGCTCGTGCCCGGCGGCGCGACCCAGCGCGGGTCGGGATGCGCGGCGTAGAGCGCCGCCTGCTCCGCGTCGGAGCGATAGCCGCTCGTGATCGTCAGCTCGATGCCGGCCTCGCTCCGCGCCGCGGCCGCCAGGCGGTCGAACGCGGCCGCGACGTCGGGCCGCATGCCCTGGCCCATCCTGTATTCGAGCCGACCCGAGTAGCCGCCGCCCGTCGCGCTCGCCGGGAACGCAGGCGCGCCGGCGCCGACCGGCGCGAGCGCAGCCTCGGCGCTCGCGCGGATCCGGAGCGATGCCTCCCTGTCGCCCGCCCGCACGCGCGCCCTGTCCCGGACGACCACGCGCACGCGCACCGGGGCGAAGGAGCCGCCGTCGGGGAAGCTGACGTCGGTCGGCGCGACCGCGACGCCGTTGCGCGTCCCGGCCACGACCGCCGCCCGCCTCGCGATCGCGAGGTACTCGGCCGTCTCGAGGTGGCGCGGGTTCGGCACGCCCGGCTCGATCTCCGGCGGCTCGAACAGGCGCGGGTACTCGCGGCGCATCGCCGCGGCAGCCGAGACGGCCGCGAGGTCGGCCGCGCGCTGCCGGGCGCCCTTCGCGCCGAGCGACCGCCCGAGCGCGACCGCGACGAGCGCGCCGGCCAGCACCAGCCCGAGCAGCGAGAGCAGCACCAGCACCGCCTGGCCCCGCTCGGACCGCAGGCGCGGCGCGGTCACCGGTCCTCCCAGGGGATGCGCTCGGCGAGCTCGCGCAGGGCCGCGCCGAGCGCGCCCGCCGGCTCGTGCCCGGCGGCCGCGATCCGCGCTGCGGCGGGCGACCTCGGCAGCAGGATGTCGGCGTGCGGCGACCAGCGCGGGTCGGGCTCCGCCCCGTCGTGCCCGTTCAGCACGACGAGTGGCTCTGGACCGACGCGCGCCAGCGAACGAGAGGAGAGCGCAGCGAGCGCCGGCTCGGCGCCCGGAGAGGCGACGAGCACGACGGCGTCCGCGAGCGAGGCGGCGGCGCGCGGCGAGACGGCGTCCGCGACGTCGACGACCAGCGGGGCGAGCGGCCGCGAGACGGCGGCGAGCTGGCCGCAGTGGGCGACCGACACCACGCAGAGCCGTCCGCAGCAGCGAACCGGCTCGCCGAGCGCCGGGCGCAGCGAGCGTGCGAGCCGGATCGCCGCGAGCGTGCCCGGCGCGCCGAGCGAGCCCACCTGGCGCGAGGAGAGCTCCGCGAGCACGGCGGCGCGCGAGCGGCAGCGCATCGCGAGCACGGCGGCGAGCCCGCGCGCGACGGCGATCGACCCGCGCCGGCGCCCGAGGCCGACGACCGCGACGACCGGATGGCGCGGCGGCGTCGGCTCGACGGCCGACCTCCGCCGGATCGGCTCGTCGGGGTACAGCAGCCACTCCTCGGCGCGCGCGAGCGCCGCGCTCACGAGCCCCGGAACGCCGCTCACCCCTCCTCCCCGACGGCGGCGCGGGCGCGCAGGCGCAGGTCCGGGGCGAGCCGCGCGAGCGGTCCGAGCGGGCGGACGCTCACCTCGACGCGCCCGCCGCGCACGCGCGCAGACGCGCCCTGCCGCGACCAGCCCGGGAGCGCGTCCCGGGCGGCGGCCGCCGCGTCGCGGCCCGCGGCGAGCGCGACCGCCCCAGCCTCGGCCGCGTTGCCCGCGAGGACCGCGGCGTAGCCGACCGCGAGCAGCTGGAACAGGAACACGCCGACGAGCAGGACGGCCGGAACGGTGGCGACCAGCTCGACGCTCGCCTGGCCGGCCTCGCGCGGGAGCGGACCGCTCACGAGCCCGTCACCTTCCCCGCGCTCGCCGCCACGGTGAGCGGGCTCGGCCTGCCGATCAGCGCCCACGGCACGTGTACGCGAACCCGGACGCGACCGTCCGCGTCCCGCCCCACCCGCAGCCCGCGCTCGAGCTGACGCGGCAGCGCGCTGCGCGCGGCCGTCGATCCGTCACGGCCGACCGCCTCGGCGCGCGCGGCGACCCGCGCGGCGTTCGCGGCAAGCCAGGCTGCGTGCCCGGCCACCACGAGCTGCCAGGCCGCGAGCGCGACCAGGAGCGTCGCAGGCAGCAGGGCGACGAGCTCGACGCTCGCCTGGCCCGACTCGCTGGACAGTCCGCGTGAAGCCACGCGCGGCAGCCTCGCGGCCGCCGGCGCACGCGTGGGCGTCGAGCGTTACAAGTCCGCTACGGGCGCGTGAAGAATCGGCTCAGGCCGGCGCCCGCTCACCCGTACGCGCGGTAGCGCGTCCACACCCAGTAGGCGCCGTAGGACGCGAGCGCGAGCAGGGCGATCCACGCGATCACCCCGAGGCCGCCCGCGTCGAAGAGCCGCTGGGTGCCGGTGAACGTCAGCGCGGCGAGCCCGATCGACCCGTAGAGGACAGCGCGCTCGAGGTCGGACAGCGTGTCGAGCTCGAAGCGGTGCTCGCGGTGGAGGCGCACGCCGAACAGGACGAGCGCTGCGAAGAAGGCCATCGAGAGCACCGTGAGCGCGACGTCGAGCGCGTTGCCGCCCGCGGGCAGCAGGACGATCGCGAGCGCGACCAGCGCCAGGATCGCGAAGTTGAGCGCGTTGCGATGCCGCATCGGGAACCCCCATTGACGGTAGCGGCTCCGGCCGCCCTGCGGGAGCGAGGCGCCGGGCGCTCATCGGCGAGCAGCGGGGGCGTCGTCGCGCTGCGATATGTTTTGCGCCCGATGCGCCGCCGCGTGATCGTCACCCTGCTGACCTCGAGCGTGTTCCTGCTCGCCCTCCAGGCCGTCGCCTTCGCGGCGGACGACGGCGAGGGGCTCGCGGGCGAGACCGACGACAAGCTCGTCACCTTCTTCGGCCTCGGGCTCGCGCTCGGGTTCACCGTCTTCGTGATCGTGATGAGCGCTCTCCAGGGTGCGCTCGAGCGCCGCAAGCAGGCCAAGAAGGCCGCCGCGCTGCGGCACCGCATCGGCTGGTAGCGCCCTCCGGCGGCACCGGCCGCCGCGGCTCGGCGCAGGCCGCGCCCCGATCTCCGACCCCGCCGCGTCCGGGTCCGCGCCGTCTGGGAAGATCACGGTCCCGATGCCAGACGAGGTGACCTACGAGCGCCGCGGCGCGGCCGCTGTGCTGACTATCGACCGGCCGCACCGGCGCAACGCCGTGAACGGGCGGGCCGCCGAGCTGCTCCAGGAGGGGCTCGAGCGCTTCGAGGCCGATCCGGACGCGCGCGTGCTCGTTCTCACCGGCGCGGGTGAGCAGGCGTTCTGCGCCGGCGCCGACCTGAAGGAGATCGAGAGCCTCGGGCCGCGGCTCTCCGATCCGGGCGGCCCGCTCGGGTTCACCCGGAAGGTCCCGTCGAAGCCCGCGATCGCGGCGATCTCGGGCTGGTGCCTCGCCGGCGGGCTCGAGCTCGCGCTCTGGTGCGACCTGCGCATCGCGGCGGAGGGATCGACGTTCGGCCTGCCCGAGCGGCGCTGGGGCGTGCCGCTCGTCGACGGCGGCACGCAGCGCCTGCCGCGGGTCGTCGGCCTCGGGCGCGCGCTCGACATGATCCTCACGGGCCGCATGGTCCCGGCCTCGGAGGCCCTCGCCATGGGCCTCGTCACAGAGATCGTGCCGCGGGGCCGGCACCTTGAGCGCGCGCTCGAGATCGCCGAGGCGCTCGCGCGCTTTCCGCAGGAGACGATGCTCGCGGACCGGCGCGCCGCGATCGAGGGGAGCGGGCTGCCGCTCGAGGACGGCCTCGCGCTCGAGGCGCAGGCCGGGCCCGAGCTGTTCCGCGCGGCCAGGGACGGGGCGGCGCGCTTTGCCGCCGGCGCGGGCCGCGGCGGCGCGGGCGCCGGCGTGTAGCCGCAGCGCCGGCGCTCAGCCCGCCACGTCGGCGAGCTCGAGCACCACCCCCTCGCGCAGGCCGCCGTGACCCGGCTCGAGCGGCGCGCCAAGCCGCCTCGCGAGCTCGTCGAGCAGGATCAGCCCGGCCGGCATAAGCCGCACGCGCTCGGCGTGCATCCCGACGCGCGCAGCCACCTCGGCGGCGGGGGCCGCGCACAGGATCTCGAGGCCGCGCGCCACCCCCTCGAGCGAGAGCCCGCGCCCCGCCAGGCGCGGCAGCGAGCCGGCCGCGGCGCCCACGACGATCGCGCACGCGGCGCCGGAGAGCTCGACTCCCCCGAGCGTCGCACGCACACGCGCGCGCATCGCCTCGAGCTGCTCGGGCCGGGGCGGGTCGCGGCGCAGGTGGAGGTCCGCGAGCAGACCCGAGCCGAGCGGGAGGGAGACCCAGCGCGCGACGCCGCCGGCCGCGGTGCCGACCGCGACCTCCGTCGACCAGCCGCCCACGTCGAGCACCGCGAGCGTGACCTCGATGCGCCGCTCGTGCGTCCCCACCGCGCCCCGGAACGCGAGCCTCGCCTCCTCGCTCGCCGGCAGGACTCGCAGCCGCAGGCCGCAGGCGCGCTCGACCGCCGCAACGAGCTCCGTCGCGTTCGGCGCCTGCCGCAGCACCGCCGTGCCGACGACGTCGACCCGGGACGCGCCGAGGGCGCGCGCGCGATCGGCCTGCCGCGCGACCGCAAGCGCGCTCTCGGCGACCTTCTGCGGCGGTATGCGGCCGTGCTCGATCAGGCTCCTGCCGAGGCGCGTGAAGTCGCGCTCGGCGTGGACCTCGCGCAGCCGCCCGTCCCTCAGCTCGGCGACCAGCAGCCGCGTGGTATTGCTGCCGACGTCGATGCAGGCGAAGGCCAAGGCGGCTCAGCTTGGCATAGTCCAGGGCGTGAGCGGAAGCGCGATCGAGGTGAGCGGCCTGCGCAAGAGCTACGGGGCCAACGAGGCCGTGCGCGGCATCGCCTTCACGGTCGAGCGCGGGGAGGTGTTCGGGCTGCTCGGCCCGAACGGCGCGGGAAAGACCACCACGGTCGAGATCCTCGAGGGCTACCGCCGGCGCAGCGGCGGCGACGTGCGCGTCCTCGGGCACGATCCCGAGCGGCGGGAGCGCTCGCTGCGCGAGCGCGTGGGGATCGTCCTGCAGAGCTCCGGCATGTATCCGCGCGCGACGGTCCGCGAGGCGCTCGAGCACTTCGCGAAGCTCTACCCGCGCCCGCGCGACCCCCGCGAGACGATCGCGCTCGTAGGGCTCGATGGCAAGGAGGACGCGCGCGTGCGCGAGCTCTCGGGCGGCCAGCTGCGCCGGCTCGACCTCGCGCTCGCGCTCGTCGGCGATCCCGAGCTGATCTTCCTCGACGAGCCCACGACCGGCTTCGACCCGGCCGCCCGCCGCGCCGCCTGGGAGACGATCCGCGCGCTCCGCGAGCTCGGCAAGACGATCCTGCTGACGACGCACTACCTGGACGAGGCTCAGTCGCTCGCCGACCGCGTGGCGATCCTGAAGGACGGGCTGATCGTGGCCGAGGGCGCGCCGACCGAGCTCGTGCCCGAGCGCTCGCGCTACTCGGTGTCGTACGTGCTGCGGGGCGAGCGCTTCGAGCACGTGACCGACGACCCCACGACCCTGCTCAACGAGCTGACGACCGGCGCCCTCGCGCGCGGCGAGCGGCTCGAGGACCTGCGCGTGGGCCGCCCGTCCCTCGAGGAGATCTACCTCGAGCTCACGGCGGAGGAGGCGCAGTGAGCGGCCTCGCGCTCGCCTGGGCGCAGTTCCGCTTCGAGCGGCGGATGTTCTGGCGCAACCCGAGCGCCGCGTTCTTCAACTTCACGCTGCCGCTGCTGTTCCTCGTGCTGATCGCCTCGGTGTTCGGGGCCGACCGCAAGGAGCTCGACGTGCTCGTGCCCGGAATCGCCGGCATGGCGGTGATGGCGACCACCTTCACGGCGCTCGCCTTCAACCTGACCTTCCTGCGCGAGCAGGGCATCCTGAAGCGCGTCCACGGCACGCCGATGCCCACCGCGTCCTACTTCGGCGGCTTCATCGGCAGCGCGGTCGCGAACGCGGTCGTGCAGGTGGCGCTCGTGCTGCTGATCGGGCACTTCGCCTACGACCTGCCGTGGCCGCCCGACTGGCCTGCGCTGGTCGTTTTCACGCTGCTCGGGGTGGTCTGCTTCGGCGCGCTTGGCGTCGCCTTCTCCCACGCGATCCCGAACTTCGACGCCGCCGCCGCGTACACCAACGCGGTCTTCCTGCCGGCGGTCTTCATCAGCGGCGTCTTCTACTCGACCGACAAGCTGCCGGCGGTACTCACCGGGATCGCGCAGGCGCTCCCGCTCAAGCACGTGATCGATGGGCTCTCGGGCGGCATCGTCACGGGCCACGGGATCGGCGACCACCTCAGCGCCCTCGGCGTGATCCTCGCCTGGACGGCGGTCGGGCTCGTGCTCGCCGTCAGGAAGTTCCGCTGGGCCTAGAACGCGCTAGAGCCTGAGCGCCGCGCCGTTGCGGCGCAGCCAGCGCTCCTGCTCGCGGTAGCCGGGCCGGCGCTCCTCGAGCAGGCGCCAGAAGCGCGGGGAGTGGTCGAGCACCTCGAGGTGGGCGACCTCGTGCTCCACCACGTAGTCGAGGATGCGCGGGGGCGCGAGCAGCAGCCGCCAGTTGAAGCTCATCGCGCCCTCCGCCGAGCAGCTCGCCCAGCGCGTGCGCTGCCCGCGCACCGTCAGCGCGGTGTAGCTCGTGCCGGCGCGGGCGCAGGCGGCGTCGAGCCGCGCGGCCACCTCGACGCGCGCGCGGCGGCGGTACCAGCGCTCGAGCGCCGCGCGCAGCGCCCCCTCCCCCGGCTCGGCCAGGCGCACGTGCAGCACGCCGCCGCGGCGCGTCACCGTGTCGCGCCTGCGCCCCGGCTCGACGCGCACCCGCAGCGCGAGCGCCTCGCCGAGGTAGGGGACCCAGCCGCCGTCGGCGAGCTGCGGCCGCGGAAGCGCCGCCTCCGCCGCGCGCCGGCGGCGCAGCGCCCGCTCGATCCAGCCGCGGTGCTGGGTCACGAACGGCTCGACGTGGCGAAGGGCCATCCGCCGCGGCACCACCACCTCGACGCCGTCCGCGTCGACCACGATGCGGGCGCGGCGCGCGCGGTCGGAGCGGCGGATGCGGTACGGGATCGAGTCGCTCACGACGGGCCGCGACGATAGGGCGCGCGCCGGTCGTCGCAGATCTCGTCGTACACGCGCGCGACCCGCCGCGCGAGCGCGGGCCACGAGTAGCGCTCCCAGGCCGCCCGGTAGGCGCGCTCGCCCATCGCGCGCCGGCGCTCTGGCTGCGCGATCGCCTCCGCCATCGCGGCGGCGAGCGACTCCTCGTCGTCGGGCTCGACGAGCCAGCCGGTCTCGCCCGCGTCCACGATCGTCGCGGGGCCGTGCGCGTTCGCGGCGATGCACGGCAGCCCGCACGCCATGCCCTCGACGAGCACCTGGCCGAACTGCTCCTGCACCGAGGCGAGCACCACCACGTCGGAGGCGTTGAGCCCGTCGGGCAGCTCGTCGTGCCCGCGCCAGCCCGCGAGGAACACCTCGCGCGCGCCGGTCGCGCGGATCGTCTCGAGCGGGTGCTCGCCCTCCCACTCGCCCGGGTAGCCGCCGAGGATCACGAGCGGCGCGCGCACGCCGGTGCGCTCGAGCGCGCGGGCGTGCGCCCGGATCGTCAGCGGGACCCGCTTCACGGCCGTGTAGCGGCCGACGTACAGCAGCACCGGCGCGCCGCTGCGGAAGGGCGCGAGGTCCTCCTCGCGGTAGCGGACGCTGCCGGGCTCGCGAGACTCGGGGTCCCAGCCGCGCGGGTCCTCGACGAGCCAGCGGCGCCAGTGCTCGACGCGCTCCGGCCCGCTCTTCGGGCGCCGGTCGAAGCCGTTCGGGTCGAAGCCGTTGGGCGCCCAGACCACGCGCTCCGGCTCGACGCCGAGGAGGCCGGGGACGCGCTCCACCGCGTCGGGCGAGAGAACGAGCAGCCGCTCGCACTCGCGCGCCCAGCGGCGCAGGCGCTCCGCCCACTCCCCCGCGTGCTCCCATCCGTCGGGGTTGCCGGCATCGATGCGGTCGAGCATGAGCAGCTCGGTGCCGTGCAGGTGGCCCACCCGCGGCACGTGCGGGAAGTGGCGGCGCGCGGCCTCGTTGATCGGCGTGAGATGGTTGAGGTGGATCGCGTCCGCCTCGGCCGCGCCCGCGTCGGCCAGCGCGCGCGCCCAGGCGGCGACGATCCGCTCGTAGGCGGCGTCGTCCACGCGCGCGAACACGCGGTCGGGCGCGCCTTGCCGCTCCTCGTACGAGGGCTGGAACGGCGGGTCGGCCGCGAGCGGGTCCGGCGCCGCCGCCGCGGCCGTGTAGTCCACCGGCCGCACGTCGATGCCGCGGAAGAAGGTGGCCGCGTTGGAGAGCTCGCCCGGGCCGCCGAGCGAGCCTGCCACCACGGTCACGTCCCATCCGGCCGCCGGCAGGTTCTCGGCCATGTAGCGGTTGACGTGCGCTGAGCCGCCGCGCGGGAAGAAGAGCAGCGCCATCACGACGCGCCTGCGAGCCGCAGCCGTCTCTGCCATCTGCCTCCTAATGATCAAGGTTTTGTGTCCATGGGCCGAAAAGGGGCTCATCTCCGGCCGCGGATGCCTATCGTGCGCGCCTTGCGCCCCGAGGCCGGAGCAAACGACCAAGGAGCCCACCAATGTCCAAGACCAGGAAGTTCCTGCTGTCGGTGCTCGCCGTCGGCGTGGCCGGCAGCGTCGCCGCGTTCGGGGTGTTCTCGGCCTTCTCGACCTCGACGACCAACGCGGGCAACTCAGTCACCGCCGGCACGGTGAACGTCGCCACCAACGACGCAGGCCAGTTCCTCTACAACGTCGCGAACCAGAAGCCCGGCGACAGCGTGACCAGGTGCATCAAGGTCACCTACACCGGCTCCCTGGACGCGAGCGTGAAGCTTTACACGCCCGACGCGATCGGGGCGCTCGGCCAGTACCTCGACATGACGGTCACGCCGGGCACCCAGGCCGCGCCGAGCTTCCCGAGCTGCAACGGCTTCACGCCCGACCCGTCGGCGACGCCCTGGGCGGGGACGCTCGCCGCGTTCGCCTCCGCGCACAGCGGCTGGTCGAACGGGCTCGCCTTCGACCCGCCCGGCCAGACGAAGTGGGCGACGAACGACTCCGTCGTCTACAGGATCACGCTCACGCTGCAGGACACGAACGCCGCGGAGGGCGCGAGCACGGGCAGCCACTCGTTCGTCTGGGAGGCGCGCAACCAGTAGCCGCCGCCCGCTCGGCCGGAGGGCGAAGGGCATGCGCTCGTCATCGAGCACACGGCGCGCGGGGCGGGCCGGCTTCATCGCCGGCCTCGCCCTCGTCGCGCTCGCGGTGAGCGCCTGGCGGGTGCCCGGGGGGGGAGCGCACGCTCGGCCTGGACGCCACGCTGCGCGCCGGCGCCACCGGCGAGCTCGGCGTGGCGCCCGTGGGCGTGGTCGCGCACGCGAGCGTGCTCCGACCCGGCGGCCCCGCGCTCGCCGGCCGCGTGTCGATCCGCAACCAGACGGGGGTGCCGCTGCGCGTTTCGCTGCGGCTCGTGCCCTCGATCCGGGACACGGACTCCTCGCTGCTCGCGGAGCTCCGCGCGGACGGGCGCACGCTCGCCCGCGGCCCGCTCTCGGCGCTGCGGCGCTCGGCCGGCTCGCTGCGGATGCGCCGCGGCGAGGTGCGCGCTCTGGACGTTCGCGCCTGGCTGCCGGCGTCGGCGGCGGCCGGCTGGCGGGGGCGGATCGTCGACCTGACGGTCTCGGCAAGCGCGGATCGCTGAGATGAAGGCCTCCCGGAGGATCGCGAGGAGCGTGCTCGCGCTGGCCGTGACCGGCGCGCTGGCGGGCACGGCCAGCTGGTCGTCCTTCTCGAGCACGGTCGGCAACTTCGGCAACGCCTTCGCCGCCGGAACGGTCGCGATCGGCGACAACGACGCCGGCCAGGCGCTGCTCTCGATGACCGGCGCGAGGCCCGGCGACTCCGTGAGCGGCTGCGTGAAGGTGACCTACACGGGCTCGCTCGGGGCGACCGTGCGCCTCTACGCCGCAGTCTCCGGCGCGCTCGCCCCGTACCTCGACGTCGTCGTCACGCGCGGCACGGACCCCGCCCCGTCGTTCCCGTCCTGCGCCGGCTTCACGCCCGACGCCGTGGACTACATCGGCCAGGGCCCCGGGGTCGTCTACTCGGGCACCCTCGCCGCGTTCCCGTCCTCCTGGGCGGCGGCGAGCGACGACCCCGGCGCGTGGGCGCAGGGCGACTCGCACTCGTACCGGGTGAAGGTCGCGCTCCGAAACGACCCCGCAGCCCAGGGCCTCAGCGGCTCCGCGTCGTTCACGTGGGAGGCCAGGAACTCGTGATCGGGGCAGCGCGCATGGCCTCGCGCTTCGCCGCGGGCGTCGCCGCCGGGTTGGCCTGCGGGCTGCTCGTCGCGGTCCTCGCCCCGCTGCCGCTCGGCGGGCGGACGTTCACCGTCATGTCGGGCTCGATGGAGCCCACGCTGCACACCGGCGACGCGATCGTCGACACGCGTACGCGCGCGACCGACCTCCGCGTGGGCGACGTCGTGACGTTCAAGGACCCGTCGCGCAGCGGCCGCCTGGTCACGCACCGCGTGCGCAGCGTCGAGGTGCGCGGCGGTCGCGTCCGCGTGGTCACGAAAGGCGACGCCAACAACACGGTGGAGCGCTGGAGCGTGCCCGCGAGCGGCCACGTGGGACGGGTCCGCTACCGCATCTGGAGGCTCGGCTACGCGCTCGCCCCGCTGCACACCAGGATCGGCCTGCTCGGCCTGGTCGCGCTGCCCGCCGTGGCGCTCTGCGTGCTCGAGCTGGTGTCGATCTGGCGCCCGCCGGCGCCCCGGGAGCATGCTGCCTAGGCGCCCGCTCGCGGTCGCCGTCGCACTCGGGGCCTGCGGGGCCGGGGTGGCCGCGGGGAGCACGTTCGCGAGCTTCAGCGGCGCGACCGCGAACGGCGGCTCGAGCTTCACGGCCGCCCCGGACTGGACCGCCCCCACGGCGGCCGCCGCGGCGATCGGCAAGGGCATCGGGGCCACCGGCTACATCCGCCGCGGCGGCACCTACTACGTGTACGCGAACGCGACCGACAGCGGGAGCCCCGCGAGCGGCACCGCGTCCGTGAAGGCCGACATCAGCTCGCTGACCGGCGGGCAGACGGCGGTGGCGCTCGTGCCCGGCTCCTACAGCGCGGGCGGCCAGACCTACGGCTACCGCTCCCCCGCGCTCACCGCGGACGCGACGGTCCCGGCCGGCTCGAGGGCGTACAGCCTCACCCTCACCGACGGCGCCGGCAACACGCGCACGCAGACGGGGCTGTCGGTGACGGTCGACAACACCGCCCCGCGCGCCACGGATGTGCAGGCGGCCAACGGCGGCGCCAAGGCCGGCAAGCTCGAGGCGAACGACACCGTCGCGTTCACGTTCAGCGAGCCGGTCGAGCCGAGCTCGATCCTCTCGGGCTGGACCGGCGCGGCGACCACGGTCAGGGTGAAGGTCGTCAACAACGCGACCGGCGCGACGAACGACACGCTGCAGGTCCTCGACGCGACCGGCGCGACGACGCTGCCGATCACGTCGACCGCGCCGAACAGCGGCCTCGACCTCGGTCGCCGGAACTTCGTGAGCTCGACGGTCACGTTCAGCGGCTCGACCATGGCGATGTCGGGCAGCACGGTGACCGTGACGCTCGGCACGCCGTCCGGCGCGACGGGCACGGTCTCGAGCCCCACGACGCTCAGATGGACGCCGTCCGCGGCGGTGACGGACCTCGCCGGCAACGCCCTCTCGCCCACCACCGCGGTGAGCGAGAGCGGCGGCGCGGACGTCGACTTCTGAGCGTGCGGCTGCAACCCGGGCGGCCGCGGCCGATCAACGGGGTGGCATGGAAGCCGCAACGATCGCCGCACGGACCGCGGTCCCCCTTCGCGCGCGCCTCGCGCGCTCGCTCGCCGTCGCGCTCGCCGGCGGAGCGCTCGTCGCTGCCGTCGCCCAGGCCGGCGGCGGGGCGCCTTCCCCGTCGGCGGTCGCTGCCGCCGCCACGGGCGACGTGCGGATCGCCGACTCCCGCGGCGGCGAGGCGATCCTCTCGGCGGACGCGCTGGCGCCCGGGGACTCGGCCAGCGGCTCGGTGACGATCGCGAACGCGGGCTCCGCGACGGGCGATTTCTCGCTCTCGTCCGTCGACGTGGCCGACGCGCCGGGCCCCAAGGGCGGCAGGCTCTCGGAGATCCTCCAGCTGGGCGTGTCGGACGCAGGCGGCAACTGGGTGTACCGCGGCACGCTCGCGGCGATGCGGGACGTGCCGCTCGGCCGCCTCGCCCCCGGCGCGGCGCGCACGTACCGCTTCACCGTCACGCTCCCCGCGAGCGCCGGGAACGCCTACATGGGCTCGGCCGTGAGCACCGGCTTCCGCTGGCGGGCCGACGCCGTGCCCGACGGCGCGCCGCTGCCGCCCCCGCCGCCGAGCTCGCCCGCCGCCGCGGGCGCCGGGGCGACCGAGCGCGTGCGGCGCACGATCCCGGTCACGGGCTAGACGATCGCGGGCACCGACCCGCCGTCCACCGACCAGGCGGCGCCGGTCACGTTCGAGGCGCGCTCGGAGCACAGGAACACGATCACCGCGGCGATCTCCTCCGCGGCGGCGAAGCGCCCGAGCGGGATCTTCGAGCGCGCGGCCGCGAGCGCCTCCTCGCGGCTCACCCCCTGCGTCTGCGCGGCCTGGTCGGCGAGCCCGCCCTCCGCCATCCACAGCGCGGTCTCGACCGGACCGGGCGCGACGGAGTTCACGAGCACGCCGTCGCGCGCGAAGGCGTCGGCGAACGCGCGCGAGAGCGAGAGCTCGGCCGCCTTGGTCACCGAGTACGCCGCGTTCGTCGCGGACGGGCGCTTGCCCGACGACGACGAGACGTTCACGATCCGGCCCCAGCCTCTCTCCGCCATGCGCGGCGCCGCCGCCCGCATCAGGCGCATCGGCGCCATCACGTTCAGCTCCCACTGGAGCCGCCAGTCGTCGTCGGTGAGCTCGGCGAGCGGCCTGGCGGCGCTCGTGCCGGCGTTGTTCACGAGCACCTCCACCGAGCCGAAGCGCTCGACGCACTCCGCCACCGCGCGCTCGCCCGCGTCGGCGGCCGTCACGTCGAGCTCGACGCCGCGGGCCTCGCCGCCCGCGTCCCCGCACTCGGCCAGCGCGCGCTCGAGCGCGTCGGGGCTGCGCGCGGTGAGCAGCACGCGCGCGCCCTCAGCGCACAGCATCCGCGCCGTGGCGAGCCCAATGCCGCGCGTGGCGCCGGTGACGATGCAGGCCCTGCCTCGCAGCCCGAGGTCCATGGGGCACATTCAACACGGGCGCGCTCAACCGGCGTAGCGACGCGCCGCGCGCTCGGCCGCCGTGCCGTAATGGCCGCCGAAGAGCACCGCGTGCACGAGCAGCGGGAAGAGCTGCCAGAGCTCGACGCGGTCCTCGTGGCCGGGCGCGAGCGGCGCCTCCTCCTCGTAGGCCGCGAACACCCGCTCGCCCGGCGAGCCGAACAGGCGCAGCATCGCCAGGTCCACCTCGCGGTGGCCGCCGTACGCCGCCGGGTCGATCAGCCACGCGCGCCCGTCGGCGCCCGCGAGCACGTTGCCGCTCCAGAGGTCGCCGTGCAGGCGCGCGGGCGGCTCGGGCGGACCGCTCAGGTCCGCGATCCGCTCGCAGACCCGCTCCACCGCGGCTACGCCCGCCGCCGACAGCGACCCCTGGTCGCGCGCCAGCCGCGCGAGCGGGCGCAGGCGCCGCTCGGCGTAGAAGCTCGGCCAGTCCGAGGAGGGGTCGTTGGGGAGCTCCAGCGGCCCGATCCGCAGCGTCGCCCGCTCGGGAGCGCCCGGCGGCGGCGAGCCGAACGCCGGGGCGCCCGCGGCGTGCAGGCGCGCGAGCCCGCGCCCGAGCTGCTCCACGCCGTCAGCCGCCAGCGGGCCCTCTTCGATCCACTCGAGCGCGAGCACGCGCGCGCCCGCCTCCTCGCCGTCGCGCACGCCGAGCACGCGCGGCACCCGCACGGCGCGCGGCTCCGCGAGCCAGCGCAGCGCCGCCGCCTCGGCGGCGTACTCGCCCGGCGCCACGTCCTGGCGCGTCTTCACGAACGCCCGCTCGCCGTCCTCGAGCTCGAGCCGCCAGCCCTCGTTGATGCAGCCGCCGCCGACGCGCCGGCCGGCCGCGACGCGCCGCCCGACCGCGCGCTCGACCGCCTCGCGCAGCGCCGCCGGGAGGGTCACGCCCGGCCCTGTGCCCGCAGCTCCTCGAGCAGCCCGCGCGCCGACGCCTCCACGAGGTCGAGCACGCGCTCGAAGCCCTCGGGGCCGCCGTAGTAGGGGTCGGGCACGTCGAGGTCGTGCGCGCCGGCCGAGCCGGGGTCGAACTCGCGCAGGAGCCTCACCTTCGCGCGCGCCTCGTCGTCGGGTGCGAGCCGCAGGAGCTCTCGCCGGTTGCGCTCGTCCATCGCGAGGATCAGGTCGAAGCGCTCGAAGTCGCGGCGCTCGACGCGCCGCGCCGCGCCGTCGAGCTCGATGCCGCGCCGGGCGGCGGCCGCGACCGCGCGCTCGTCCGGAGGCTCGCCGACGTGCCAACCGCCCGTGCCTGCGCTGTCGAGCTCGATTCGTCCGTCGAGGCCCGCGTCGCGGACGAGCCTGCGCATCACCCCTTCGGCGGTCGGCGAGCGGCAGATGTTCCCCATGCAGACGAAGAGGACCCGCACGCGCCGAAAGGATGCCTAATCGCGCTCGTAGACCTCGGGGTTGGCGCAGTGCGGCATGCGCTCGCCGGCGAGCGCCGCGAGCAGGTTGTCGACCGCGATGTCGGCCATCGCCTCGCGCGTCCGGTGCGTCGCGGAGCCGATGTGCGGCGCCACCACCGCGTTCGGGAGCGACAGCAGCGGGTGGTCGTGCGGGAGCGGCTCGGGGTCGGTCACGTCGAGCCCGGCCGCGGCGATCCAGCCCTCGCGCAGGGCGCGCACGAGCGCGTCGGTGTCGACGATCGGGCCGCGCGCGGTGTTGACGAGCACGGCGCTGCGCTTCATCAGGCGCAGCTCGCGCTCGCCGATCAACCCCCGGGTGGCCGGGGTCAGGGGGGTGTGGATGCTGACGAAGTCAGACTGGGAGAGCAGCTCGTCGAGCGGCACGCCGCTCGTGCGGCCGCTCTCGATCACGCGCATCCCGAACCCTTCGGCGCGCCGCGCCAGCGCGCGCCCGATCCGCCCCGGGCCGACGATCCCGAGCGTCGCGCCGACCGTGTCCTGGCCGAGCAGCGTGGTCGGGCTCCAGTCCATCCACTCGCCGCGCCGCGCCGCGTCGACGCCCTCCAGCAGCCGCCGCGCGGCCGCGAGCAGGAGCGTGAACGCCATGTCCGCGGTCGCGTCGGTCAGGACGTCGGGCGTGTTGCCGACCGGCACGCCGCGCGCGGTCGCCGCGGCGAGGTCGACGTTGTCGGTGCCGACGGCGTAGTTGGCGACCGCGCGCAGGCTCGGGCAGGCGTCGAGGAAGGCGGCGTCGATCCGGTCCGAGAGCAGGCACAGCAGCCCCTCCGAGCGGCTCGCCCGCTCGACGAGCACCTCGTGCGGCGGCGGCGAGGCCCCGGGCCAGACCTCGACCTCGTGCGCGGCGGTGAGGCGCTCGAGCGCGCCTCCCGGGAGCCGGCGCGTGACGAAGCAGCGGGCCACGCGCGGAACCCTATTCGCGGCCCAGATCGGACAGCGCTGCGCGTGCGGCGAGGTAGCCCGGAGCCCCGGTCACGGCGCCGCCCGGGTGCGCCCCCGAGCCGCAGAGGTAGAGGCGCTCAACGCGGCCGAACCCGCGCGCCTCGCAGCGCTGCTCGAGGACCTGCCCGGGCAGCATCTCGCCGTGGAAGATGTGGCCGCCGGCGATGCCGAAGCGCTCCTCGAGCTCGCGCGGGCCCAGCGCCAGCCGGTCCACGATCCGGTCGGGCAGCCCGGGGCACGCCTCGGCGAGGCGCGCGACGGCGGCGTCGGCCGCGGCGCCCGCGTCCGCGTCGGCGGGGAAGCACTGGCAGAAGAGCGACACCACGTGGCGGCCCGGCGGGGCGAGCGAGTCGTCGGTCGCCGTCTGGCAGGCCGCCTCGATCCACGGACGCCGCGCGGGCCGCCCGGCGCGCGCGTCGGCGGCGGCCGCCTCGAGGTCGGCGAGCGAGTAGCCGATGTCGATCGCCCCCCGCCACGGCTCGCGCCCGGGCCACGAGGGGAAGTCGGGCAGCCCGTCGAGCAGCAGCATCACCTTCACGACCGGGCCGGACTGGCGCCAGCCGTCCGGCTCGGGCACGCCCGCAAGGCGAGCGGTGCGAAGCGGATCCGCGTTCGAGAGCACGGCGCGGGCGCGCAGCTCCTCGCCGCCCTCGACCACCACGCCGACCGCGCGCCCGTCCTCGACGAGCACGCGCTCCACCGGCGACTCGACGCGCACGCGCGCCCCGGCCGCCTCGGCCGCCGAGCGCAGCGCCGCGGTGACCGCGCCCATGCCGCCGCGCGCGTACCCCCACGCGCCGGGCGGGCCCGCCGCCTCGCCGAGCTCGTGGTAGAAGCCGACGAACGCGGTGCCCGGATCGCTCGGGCCCGCGAGGGTGCCGATCAGGCCCTGGATCGCGAGCGGCACCCGCACCTGCTCGGACGGGATCCCCGCAAGCTCGTCAGCGATCGCGCCGTCGAGGATGCCGGGCCCCACCGCGTCCAGCCAGCGCTCGCGGTCGGGCGGCTCGAGCATCAGCGGCCGGGCGCGCCGCGCCGCCTCGGACCAGCGCGCGGCGAAGTCGCGGTAGCCGTCGGCGTCGGCGCGCGACCAGTCGCGCTCGAGCTGCTCGCACGTGCGCGCGCGGTCGGACCACGTCACGACCTTGCGGCCGTCGGGGAAGGGCGCGAACAGGTAAGGCTCGTGCACCTCCACGTGCAGCCCGTGCCGCCGCAGGTCGAGGTCGCGCACGATCTCCGCACGCAGCAGCGAGAGCGTGTAGGCGCCCGGCGAGGCGCGCACGCCCGGCCAGAGCTCCTCGGTGACGCACGCGCCGCCCACGATGTCGCGGCGCTCGAGCACCTCCACCTGGAGGCCGGCCCGGGCGAGGTAGGCGGCAGCCACCAGCCCGTTGTGGCCGCCGCCGATCACCACCGCGTCGCGCGTCATCGGCCCGGGACCTTAACGCGGCCCGAGCCGGGTCACAGAAGAACCGTCGCGGCTAGCCGCAGTTCGGCCAGGCCGACCTGCCGGCGCGCGCCAGCAGCTTGGCGGCCATGGCGTCCTGCACCGCCTCCGGCGCGGCCGCCGGGTCGCCGACTCCGCCAAGCGAGCGCCAGGTGGCGCGGCTGAACTGGTACTTGCCGCGGTAGACGCCGCCGGGCGAGATCGCGCGCGGGTTGCCGCCCGACTCGCAGCGGGCGATCCGCTCGAGCAGCCCGCTCGGCGCGCCGGTCGGCCGCCCCGCGGCGGCACCGACGCCCGCGGGCCGCAGCGAAATCCCGAGCGCGCCCGCCGTCTGCGGGCCCACGATCCCGTCCACGAGCAGGCCGTGCGCCCGCTGATAGCGCTTGACCGCGCGCTCCGTGCGCGGCCCGAAGGCGCCGTCGGCCGGGATCCCCAGGGCGCGCTGGACCGCCGACACCGAAGGGCCGCTCGAGCCGAGGCGCAGCAGCGCCACGCCCTGGCCCGTGTGGTGGGCCGGCCCCTGGGCGGCGCCGGCGGCGAGCGCCGCCCCTCCGCCCAGCGCCATCGACGCCGCCAGCACTGCGGCGAGCGTTCGGCGCTGGAAGATCCGCTGGCGCCGCCTGCGGGCGGCCTGCCTGCGCTCGCGCGAGCGCTCGAGCGACCGCGTGAAGCGCTCGCGCGCGAACACGTCGTCATGCATGGAATGCAAGGCGAACTCCCTCTCTTTCCTGCCTGCGAGGTGAGCTGACGGGCTCGCGCGAAGAGAGTCGCGCTACGCCGCAGACGCGGCGATTCGCCCCCGGGCCGCAGAGAGGCAGCCCACTGGGTCCCCCGCTCCCCGTCGCCCTGAGCGGCGGGGATTCGGCGTTTGTCGCGCTACACCTAAGCACATCGCGCGGCGGGAGGCGTCGGAGGCGGGGCGGCGCGCGGGTTTGCGGGGGGCGCCGAGCGCTCCGATCGGGGGGCGCCGGACGGGCGACGAGGCCGCGTGCGGCGGCTAATCTGGGCTCGCATGGCC
>JADGHQ010000037.1 GCA_019683805.1 Thermoleophilaceae bacterium | reverse complement strand
GCGCTCATGGTGCTGTTCCTGCTCGCGGCCGCGTGGATGACGCGGCGGCTCGCGCAGGCGGCGCTCATCGCGCAGCTCTTCTGGGCGCTCCCCCATCTCGTCTTCCACCTGACCGACCTCGACGCGATGGGCACCGGCGACGACATCGCGAGCAGCACGTCCCTCGCCCTGGAGCTTCTGATCCCGCTGGGGCTGCTGTGGGTGCTGCGGCGGGCCTACGCGCCGGCCGACGATGTCGCGCGCGCGCGACGCCGATGAACGATCCGATGCAGGTCGGCCGCGGCGCCGCCGTGCCGCTCTCCGAGATCGAGCTGAGGGTGAGCCGCTCGTCCGGTCCGGGCGGCCAGCACGCGAACGTGACGGCCTCGCGCGTGGAGGCGATCTTCGACGTGGCGGCCTCACGGGCGCTGAGCGACGAGCACAAGCGGCGCGTGATGGCGCGCTGCGGCCCGCGCGTGACCGCGGTGGCGCAGGACACGCGCAGCCAGGCGCGCAACCGCGAGCTCGCGCTCGAGCGGCTGCGCGCGCGGCTCGCCGCCGCGCTCGCCGTGCAGCGCAGGCGCCGCCCCACCATGCCCTCCCGCGCCGCGAAGGCGCAGCGCCTCGCGGAGAAGCGCCGGCGCTCGGAGCTCAAGGCCGCACGGCGCCGCCCCTCGCCCGAGCACTACTGATCCCGGGCGGCGGCGACCGCCCGCAACCTCACGAGCCGGCGCTCGCGGCCGGCGGACGGCGGCGCGCCTGCCGGTGGGCCACGCTCTGCACGATCTCGAGCACGGCCTCGTGGTCGTCGCAGACGTGGAAGAGGCCCATGTCCTCCTCGGAGATCTTGCCCTCGGCGAGCGCGCGCTCGCGCAGCCAGTCCACGAGCCCGCGCCAGTAGTCGCTGCCGAGCAGGATCACCGGGAAGTAGCGGATCTTGTCCGTCTGGATCAGCGTGAGCGCCTCGAACAGCTCGTCCGCGGTGCCATAGCCGCCCGGGAACACCACGAACGCGCTCGCGTAGCGGACGAACATCACCTTGCGCGCGAAGAAGAAGTGGAAGTCGAGGGGGATGTCGACGAAGTCGTTGATCCCCGCCTCGAACGGGAGGTCGATGCGCAGCCCGATCGACAGCGCGCCCGCCTCCCGAGCGCCGCGGTTGCCGGCCTCCATGATCCCCGGGCCGCCGCCGGTGATGATCGCGAAGCCCGCCTCGCCGAGCCGGCGCGCCAGCGCGCGCGCCGACTCGTACTCCGGGCTGCCCCGCGGCGAGCGCGCCGAGCCGAAGAATGAGACGGCCGGGCCGACGTGCGCGAGCGCCGCGAAGCCGGTCGCGAACTCGCGCGCGATCCGCTCGACGCGCTGCTGGTCCGACTCGAGGGAGAGGACCTCGGCGACCTCCGCCTCGAGCAGGTCCTCGTCGAAGCTCCCGGGCCTGCGGAAATCGTCCGCCATCGGGCGAGCTCACTCCGGCGGCCGGGCCGAAAGGCGGGCCAGCGCCTCGTGGCAGTCGACCACGCGCCGCTTGACCGGGTCGTCGTCCGGGCGGTCGTGAACGAGGTCCCATGTCTTGTCGGCCACCTCGCGCGCCGTGGCGGGGGTGGCGCCGCCGCAAAGCTCGTCCACCACGCGCAGCTCGAACTGCTCGATCTGCTGCTCGGGCTCTCCGGGATCGAGGCGCGGGAGCGGCTCGCTCGTCGCTTCGCGCCAGAGCGTCGTGGCGATCGCCAGGCGGTTTCGCAGCTCTATCTGGTCCATGCCCACCGCTGAAGATACCCCGGGCACGGCCCGGGCTCAGCCGGCGTCCGCGAGCTGGCGCTCGTAAGGCCCCCGTCCCGTGAGGCACGCCGCCCCGCAGCGCGCCGCGAGCTCGAGCGCGTTCGGCACGCTCCGCCCCTCGCCGAGGCCGTACGCGAGGCCCGCGGCGAAGCTGTCCCCGCAGCCGTACGCGTCGCGCGGCTCGCCTGGAAGCGGCGCCGCGGCGAAGCTGCCGGCGCCGCCCCCGCTGTCGGACCAGCGCCCGCCCGCCGCGCCCTCCGTCCGCACCACGAGCGCGGGCGCGGGATCGAGGTCGCCGTCCTGGTAGCGCTCGCCCCGGTCCTTCGCGCTCGCCACGAGCGCGTCGAGCCGGACGCGCGCCTCGCGCAGCGCAGGCAGCGCGCGCGCCGTCGCCACGAGCGCCCGCGCCCGGCGCGCCAGGCGCGCCGCGCCCGGATCGCCGCTCGTGAAGTACACCGCGTCGGCGCCTTCGAGCTCGTCCCACGGAAGCTCGTCGGCCGCGCTCGGGCCCAGGCGCTCGCCCAGCACGATGATGGTGCGCTCGTGCTCTGAGTCGAGGCAGGTGAAGGCGCGGCGCTGCGGATGGTCGCGGAAGGTCGCGTGCACCGTCACGCCCAGCCGCTCGAGGCGCTCGGCCGCGCGCTGCCCGAGCTCGTCGTCGCCGAGCGCGGTGAAGAGCGCGCACGAGCCCGCGAGCCTCGCGAGCTGAACGGCCGCCACCGCCCCGCCTCCCGCCGGCTCGGCGAACGTCCCCCGCGCGTGCACGATCTCTCCCCGCGCCGGGACGTGGTCCACCAGCGCGAACTCGACCCACTCGACGTGACCGACCACCGCCACGCGCACGGCGTGGCACTCTACGCTGGAGCGCGGTGACGTTCGACCCTCGGCAGTGGGAGCTCGACCCGGAGCGCGTGGCCGAGCTGGCGGCGCGCGGCGAGGTGGTGGTCGTGGACGTCCGCGAGCCGTACGAGCACGAGGCGGGCCGCATCGCCGGCGCGCTGCACGTGCCGCTCGACCGGCTCGCCGAAGCGGCGGGCGAGCTCGCCGGCGAGCGGCCGCTGGTGTTCCACTGCCGTGTCGGAGCGCGGTCGGCGCTCGCTGCGCAGGCGTTCCGCGCGGCGGGGGTCGAGGCGTTCAACATGACCGGCGGGCTCGTCGAATGGGTCGAGCGCGGTCTGCCGCTCGAGCCCGATGGCGGCCGCGTGGCCGAGCACTGAGGGGCTAGGCTCCGCCGCCTCTGAGCCGGCGCTCGGCGGCGCGCAGCACGGTCCGGCGCTTGCCGTGCAGGCGCTCGTAGCGCTCGGCGGCGGCGACGGCCTCGTCGCTCTCGCGCCGCAGCCTGCTGACGACCTCTCGCGCGTTCATGCGTCGGTAGCCCTCCCACGGCTCGGGCACCGCGGCCTCCGCGCCCGAGCGCACCGCGGCCTCGGCAGCCGAGCCCTCCGCGGCGCGTTCCTCCGCGAGCGTGCGCTCCGCGGACGCCCCCGCCCGGCCGGCCACGGCTTCGGTCAGGTCGTCGCCCTGCATCCGCGCCACGCGGGCGAGCGCGGCGAAGACGGCAAGCGAGCGCTCCTCGGCCGCCCTCTCCCGCAGCGCAGCCTCGTCGGCTCCGCCGCCGTCGAGCCCGAGCGCGCCGAGGACGAGCGAGAGCGCGCCGCCCACGGCGTTGCGGGCCGCGGCCGCCCCGAGCCGCCACGGCAGCGTGGCGAGCGAAAGCCCGAGCTCGGCGGGGGAGCGGCGGGTCGAGAGCGCCGCGCGCCTGCTCTCCACCGCGGCGCGGGTCGCCTCGACCTCCCTCAGCCGCCGGAGCAGCCGGGAGCGCAGGCCCGGCTCGTCCTCCTCCCGCAGCCGCGCGCGCAGCGCGGCGGCGAGCTCGTCGTCCGCGTCCCGTGCCCGGCTGAGGTGCTCGAGCATGCGTTCGTTCGCTTGCGTCATCTGTCGCTCCCGTCGAGTCGGGCGCTCTGGCCGCCGCGCCCCGGTATCTCGATCTGATTCCCGCCGCTGCGGCCCCGCGAACCACGACGCGCCTGATTCGGGCGCGCGCCGGGTACGCTCGATTCATGGGCATGATCGCCTACCTCGTGGTGCTCGCGCTGACCGGCCTCGTCATCGGGGCGCTCGCCCGGCTCGCCTTCCCTGGACGGGAGGCGATGACGATCCCCGAGACGATCCTCGTGGGGATCGCCGGGAACCTCGCCGCCGGCCTCGTGCTGTGGGCGCTGATCGGGCGGACCACCGGCAGCATCCTGCTGTCCGTCGCGTTCGCGGCGGTCCTCGTCTACGCGATCCGGCGCGCGCGGGGCGGGACGCTCACGCAGCCGCCGCAACGGCGCGTCCGTTGAGCCGCTAGCCCCAGACGAGCGGCGGGTACCTCGTAACGAGGAAGAGCGCGTACGAGCTCGCCCGCAGCTGCCAGCGGAACACGACGTCGACGATGTCGAACATCCCCTTCGGGAAGCGCTTCGTGAAGAGGATCGTGAAGAAGGCGAAGAGCACGATCAGCTCCCCCACGCGCAGGATGACCGCGGCCGCGAGCGCGTAGGGGATCACGAGAACCCACGCGAACGGCGCACGCCAGCGATCCACCTCCTCCGGGTAGTCGATCTCGAGCCGGACCGGGTAGGCCGGGTCGTGCTCGAGCGAGAACGGCGGATAGCGGTCGGTCATCAGGTACAGGTACCCGGTCACGCGCAGCGCCCAGCGGTGAGTGCCCACCACGAAATCCCACAGCGCCCGCGGGTAGCGGCGCGTGAACAGAACCGCGAAGAAGGCGGCCAGGGTCGCGCCGAAGGCCGCGATGCCCAGGAAGAACAGCACCACGTAGTGCGGGAGGAGCAGCAGCCACTTCACGAGCGGCAGCCAGCGGGCGTACTCCTCCTGGTGGTCGAACGCGACGCGGACGGGATAACCCGGCGGTGCCGGCGGCGCTTGGGTCATGAACGGACTCTAGCCTCGTCGCGGCCGCTCAGGTCGCGCTCCAGCAGCAGCGCGAGCGCGGCGGGCACCGCGAGCGCGAACGCCACGATCGCCGCGCTCGACCCGGCGAACGAGGTGTGCAGCCGTCCGAAAGGCTCGACGTCGGAGAGATCGGCGTGCCGCGCCGCCGCGAGCGCGAGCAGCGCCACGACCGCCGCCGCCCCGAGCGTCGCGAGCGCCGCGGCGCGCACGCGCGGCGAGCCGGCCTCGCCGTCGACCCCCGGATGCAGGCGCGCCCAGCGCGCCAGCCCCGCGCACGCGAGCGCCCCCCACGCGCAGGTGACGAGGAAGGCGCCGATCACGTCGCTCGGGTGGTGCGCGAAGATCAGGACAAGGCCGATCCCGACGCCGGCGGAGTAGGCCGCGGACACGATCGCGGCGGCGGGCCGCCAGGCGGGCGGGGCGGCGATCATCAGCGCGAGCGTGACCGACATCGCCACGCTCGAGTGCCCGCTCGGGAAGCTGCCGGCGATCAGCCGCCGCGAGTCCTCGCCCAGCGGATCGAGCGCCCGCAGCGCCGGCTTGAGCGCCTCGCAGGTCGCGACCGAGCCGACGATCACGACGAACGCGGCGAGCGCGTGCCCCGGCAGCCGCCGCGCGAGCGCGAGCGCCACGATCGCGAGCGCAGCGAGCACGAGCGAGCCGATGTCGATCGTGTCCACGAGCCGGGTCGTCGCGCCCACCACCCGCTCCCAGTGGGGGCCCGCAGGGCCGTTCACGACCGACGCCCGGTCCACGTGGCGCCCGAAGGTCGTGCCGAACGCCACCAGGTAGTCCGCCAGGAGCAGCGCGCAGGCGACGCCGGCGAGCCGCACGAACGGGAGAGCGCGAGGCATCGCGGTCACGATAGTTTGCCGTCAATGGGCCGGCTGACCGTCTACGAGAAGCGGACCTGCGCGACATGCCGCAGGCTCGCGGCGCTGCTCGAGGAGCGCGGCGTGGACTTCGAGCGCGTCGAGTACCACGTCGAGCCGCTCTCCGAGCAGAAGCTCCGCGAGCTGATGCGCAAGGCACGGATGAGCCCGCGCGAGGCGCTCCGCAGGAAGGAGCCGCTCTACAAGGAGCTCGGGCTGGGCGAGCGGGAGGTCTCGGACGACGAGCTCTACCGGCTGATGGCGAAGCACCCGCAGCTGCTCGAGCGGCCCGTGGTCGAGCGCGGCGACCGCGCCGTGCTCGCGCGGCCCGTGGAGCGCGTGCTCGAGCTGCTCGACTGACGCGGTCGCCGCCTCGGCTTCCGCGGGCCGGCTAGCGCCGGTGCCCGCGGAAGCTGATCACCTGCTGGATGCCGCTCGGCCGGTTCGCGTAGCGGATCGTGATCGGCAGCAGGCCTGGCACGAACCGGATCCGCTCCGCGTTCGCGTCCGCGCGCCAGGCCGCAGGGTCGGGGCCCTGGGCGGCCTGAAGCCGGTCGCCCGCCTCGTGGATCGCCGCCCACAGCGCCGCGCGGCACGCGGCGAGGTCGCCGCCGCCGCAGTAGCGGTTGCGGAACCTGCCCTTCACCTTCCGCCCGAGCAGCGTGCGGAGGTCCTTGTCGATGTAGGAGTTCCAGCCGCCCGAGAACCCGTTCGCCGGACCGGAGCTGCGCGTGACGAGCGACGCGAGGTCGCCGAGCTGCGGGCCGATCACCGGCTCCATCACCGCGTTCGCGAGCAGCGGGAAGGCGGCGTCGACGATCGCCGCGCCGGGGTCGTCGATCAGGCCGTCGAGGTCGCGGTCGAGCCGGCTCGCGCCCTTCGCCCGCCACGACATCAGCAGGTCGAGCATCTGCTGGTCGCGCGGGCTCGGGGCGGTCGAGCCCTTGAGCACGGCGGCGATGTCCGGGATCACGGTCAGGTCGCGGAAGTCCTGGGTCGCCGCCTTGTTCATCGCGCTCGTCACCGTCGCGAGCGTGTGGCGCCTGCGCGCCACGATCCCGGCCTCGAGCATCTGGCTGCGGTAGAGCGAGCCGTAGCCCCACTGGTTGTCGGAAGCGGTGAAGCCGCGCGCCGGCCGGTTGTTCCAGTTGACGAGGTAGCCGCTCGGGGGATCGATCGCCTGCGGATGGTCGTTCGCCGGCAGGTAGCCGCGCCACTCGTAGCGGCCGGTGCCCTTCGTCGGCAGCCCCGGATTGACGTCCTTCGCCCGGATGGGCAGCAGGCCCGTCGAGAGCATCGCGATGTCGCGGTCGTCTGCGTAGACCGCGTTGAAGGTGAACGGCGACTGCCGCATCGACCTCAGGAACGACCTGGCGGAGCGGATCTTCCCGTTGGTCGCGTCCCAGAAGGGAAGCTGCCAGAGCACGTCCCTCCCCCTGCTCGAGCGCTTCGAGGTGATCGCCACGCGCGTCCCGTTCACGGTCGCATAGCCGAGCACCGGGCCGTGCACGGTCGTATAGAAGGTCACCGGCTGGTCGGGCTTGCCGCCGGAGCCCTTGATCACGCCCGCGTTGAAGAAGCCCATGTCGCGGCACTTGCCCTTGTAGAGGTACTTGTGGTCGCTGCCGCCGCAGAGCGTCTCGGCGTACTGGTCGATCACGTCCGAGCCCGCCGAGGTGAGGCTCCAGGCGAAGTCGGGGCCGCGGCCGATCAGGATCGTGCCCGGGAAGCCGCCCGGCGCGGTCGCGCCGCGCGCATCGATGCCCGGCCCGTGCAGGTCCATCTCGAGCGTCAGGCCCGGGTAGAAGTAGCCGATCTGCGGGCCGGCCACGAACAGCGGGTGGCCCGTGGCCGAGCGCTTCGCGCCCACGACGAGGAAGTTGCTCGCGTGGGGCGGCTCGGCGGCCGAGCTCGCCGCCGCGGCGGTCGCCGCGGGCGTCGCCTCGAAGCTGCCCGCGTCGATCTTGACGTTGCCCTTGCCGATCCCCGTGGGGGCCCCGTTCTGATACGGGAAGCGCCGGCCGATCGTGACCGGCGACTCGGGGTCGTCGCGCTGGCGCAGGTCGTTCCAGACCGACAGGCCGCGGTCGGCGCCGAGGCGGTCCTGGAGCGAGTCGAGCAGCTCGGCGCGGCGCGTCTCGTCACCGCCGCCGCGGCCGAAGAGCTCGCCTGCGAGCGCGTTCACCGCGTACACGTCGTTGCGGTTGAACGGCGGGTTGGCGGGGTGACCGGCGGCCCGGTACTGCGCGTTCATCCCCGCGAGGTAGGTGTCGATGTCGCGCAGAAGCTGCCGCCCCTTGCGCCCGGCGCGCTCGAGGACGGTCGTCTGGCGCGCGAGGTAGGCCTCGGTCTGCGCGCTCGGCACGAACTGCTTGAGCCCCTGCACGAGGTCGAAGGCGCTGATCCCGGGCGCGTCGAGCGCCGCGATGCGGGCGTCGAAGCGCGCCTGGTCGATGAGGAGCCGCCGGTCCTCCGCCGCGACCCAGCCCGCCGCCCAGATCACGTCCAAGCGCGTCCTGCCGGTGATGTGCGGAACGTCGAACGAGTCGCGCACGATGCGCACGCCCTTGCGCGGAACCCGCTCTACCCGGCCCCGGCCGCCGAAGCGCTCGGACTTGAAGTACGTGAACAGGTCCTTGGTCGTGACGCGGTCGAAGAGCGGCGTGAGCCCGTCGTACATCTTGGCCTGACGGTCCGCCCCCGCGGGCACGGGGAAGCCCCCGGGCTGGCCGGACGGGATGATGTTGAGCGCAGTGGAGGCGTAGTCCTTCGCGGTGGCGCCGGCGCCAGGTGCGGCGATCGCGAGCGCGCCTAGCGCCCCCGTGATCGCGACGGCGATCTTCCGCAATCGATCTCCTCTCCTCGGACGATGGAGTCGGCCGCCCCGCGGCCGTCAGCCAGTCCCCCCGCGAGGCGCGGTACGAATGTACCAGTCGGGCGGACGGAGCCAGCTAGCCTCCATCGCATGAGCGAGAAGGTCATCAAGAGCGACGCGCAGTGGCGCGAGGAGCTCACGCCGGAGCAGTACGCGGTGCTGCGCGAGCACGCCACCGAGCCGCCCTTCACCGGCATCTACAACGACGCCAAGGATCCCGGCACCTACCGCTGCGCCGGCTGCGGCAACGTCCTCTTCCATTCGGACGCCAAGTTCGACTCGGGCACCGGCTGGCCGAGCTTCTACGAGCCCGCCGCCGGCGACGCCGTCGAGACGCAGGAGGACACGAGCCACGGCATGCGGCGGATCGAGGTCCACTGCGCGCGCTGCGGCGGCCATCTCGGGCACGTGTTCCCCGACGGCCCGGAGCCGACCGGGCTGCGCTACTGCATCAACTCGGCCGCGCTCGAGCTCGAGCGAGGCTGAGCGAGCCCCTCTAGGCGTCTTCGAGGAAGCCGAGCTGCCCCTCGGTGGGCTCGGCGCAGCAGAACCACGGCTCGGTCAGCCGCGGCCTCTCCTCCAGGGGGCCGACGGCGACCAGCGCGGCATCCGGGTCGCGCCCGGCGGCCGCCAGCACCTCCCGCCGCACCGCGTGGAAGACCTCGTGCGCAGGGTCGCCGGCGCGACGAGCGACGAGCGCGGCCAGGCGCCGCTGGAGCCCGTCGAGCTCCGAGGTCCAGGTGTAGCCGAGCGACTCGGGGTCGTACGGCCCCGGCTCGAAGTCGTCGCGCTCGAGCACGAGCGAGCCCTCGGGCACGAGCAGCCGGATCGACCATTGCACCGGATCGACGTTGCCGATCAGGTCGTGCTCGACGACGAACTCCAGGATGTCGAGCACGTCCTCGGCGGTCGTCCACGGCGTGAAGGGCAGGAACGAGGGCCGCACCTCGATGCCGTGCTCGCGCAGCAGCGCGATCGCGTCCGCCGCCTGCTCGGCCGTATGCCCCTTGTCGAGCCGCTCGAGTATCTCGTCGTTCACGCACTCGAGCGCCGACACGACGAACAGGCACCCGCTGTCTGCGAGCTCGGGCCATACCTGCGCGTGCTCGAGCACGTGCTCGACCTTGGTCGTGCAGTCGAACGTCAGGTCGGGGAAGCGCTCGTGCATCGCGCGCACGACGCGCAGCGAGTGGCGCACGCCGTTCAGGAAGTCCGGATCGCCGAAGGTGATGTGGCGCGCGCCCATCGCGACGAGCTGCTCGATGTCCGCGAGCACCACGTCCTGCTGCACCACGCGGATCCGCCCGTCGTAGACGACCGGCAGCGGGCAGTGGCGGCACTTGTGGACGCAGCCGTGGCTCGCCTCGACATACCCCACGAGCCGCTCCTCGCCCCCGACCGCGAGGCGCGCATAGCGGTCGAGCGGGGGCAGGAGCTCCCGCGCGGGGACGTGGAAGCCGTGCCGGTCCAGGTAGAGCTCCCGCCCGCCGTCGTCGCCGAGCCCGTCCGCCCAGGCCACGAGCGCCGGCTCGTACTCGCCCGCGATCAGCCGATCGGCCACGCGGCCGAGCGTCAGATCGCGGCTCACCGGCGCGTACAGTCCGTAGAGGCAGACCGGCAGCCCCGGCCGCGCGCGCTTGATCCGCTCGGCTGCACGGACCCCGAGCCGCATGGCGGTGTGCATCGGCACGGAGATCCCGACCGCCTCGGCCCAGTCGACCGGCTCGCGGCTGAAGCGCTCGACGCTCAGGTCGAGACAGCGCACCTCGTGCCCAGCGGCCCGCAGCGCCGCGGCCGGCGAGGCCGCGTGGAGCGGCTGGTGCCCGAGCTCGTAGGTGGAGATCAGGAGTACGCGCACCAGCCCCAGGTTACGCCGCGTCGAGCGCGGCCGGGGAGATCCGGATCTCCAGCCGCGAATGCCCCTCGCGCAGCGCGCGCTCCACTTCCGCGGGCGTCTCCCCGCGGGCGAACATGAACCCGAGGTAGCGGTCGCCCTCCGGCAGCGGGACCACCTCGCGGCCGCGCGGGATGGTGATCTCGAGCCCCTCGACGCCGGGCACCGAGCGCGCCTCCTCCTCGCCGCGGACCTCGCGCAGGACGCCGGCGCGCGGGATCGGGAGCATCATCACTCCGGCGGCGACGGACTCGCGCCAGAGCCCCTCGAGGGGCAGGCGCAGCGCGTGGCGGAGGATCACCTCCTCCAGGCTCGCGCCGAGCCCGAACCGCAGCGTCCGCGAGCACAGCCCGCCGATCGAGCGGGCCGCGAGCTCGAGCACGCGCACCTCCGCGCCCTCGGCGCGCAGCTCCGCGTGGACCGGGCCGTCGCGCAGGCCGAGCGCCGCGGCGGCCTCGGCCGCGAGCGCGCGGACGCGCTCCTGCACCGTGTCGGGCAGCCGCGACGGGGTCACGAGGATCGTCTCCTCGAAGTAGGGGCCCTCCATCGGCTCGGGCTTGTCGAAGATCGCGAGCACCTCGAGCCGGCCCTCGCGCAGCAGGCCCTCGACCGCCAGCTCGAGGCCGGGTGCGTAGCGCTCGACGAGCAGCGGCTCCCCCTCCCCGGCGATCGACCGCGCGCGCTCGGCGGCCCGTGCGGCAGCGAGCGGATCGTCGGCGCGGATCACGCCCCGGCTCGCCGAGAGCGAGAGGGGCTTGACCACGACCGGGAAGCCGAGCGACCGGGCCGCGGCGGCGGCGTCGCCGCCCGGCTCGACGAGCCGCCAAGCGGGCTGCGGCACCCCGGCGCGATCGAGCCGCTCGCGCATCGCCGCCTTGTCGCGGGTGGCGGCGGCCGCGGCGACCGGGTTGCCCGGCAGGCCGAGGCGCTCGGCCGCCATCGCGGCCACGCGCACGCCCTGGTCGTCCACCGGCACGACCGCGTCGAGCGGGAGCCGCTGGGCGAGCTCGACGATCGCGGCGGCCGCCTCCTCGGGGCGCGAGAGCCGCAGCAGCAGCGCGCGGTCGCCCATCACGCCCGAGAGCGCCTGCCTGCGCTCGCTCGCCACCACCACGTCCACGCCGAGACGCTCCGCGGCGCGCATGAAGTCGGTCGCGCGATAGGTGGCGGTCGGGAGGATCAGGAGCGCACGCACCTCGGGGGTATCGTAGGCGGGGGTAGATGAGCGATTCCCTCCAGATCACCGACGCCGCCTACGACAAGGTCATGAGCTTCATCGCGGGCGCGCCCGAGCCGGAGCGCCAGGCGATGTGGATCGAGGTCACCGGCGCCGACGGCGGCGAGTGGGTCTACGAGATGTCGCTCAAGCCGCTCGACCAGGCCGGTTCCTACGACGCCGTCATCCGGCACCGCGACCTCGCGATCGTCGTGCCCGAAGCCGACTGGGACAAGGTCCGCGGCTCCACGATCGACTGGCTCGACGACCCCTTCGGCCGCGGGGGGCTGCGCCTCGACAACCCGAACAAGGTCAGCCCCGCGATCGGCGAGCGGCCCCTCGCTGACCTCTCCGGAGACGTGCCGCAGCGCGTGGTCGCGGTGCTCGAGCAGCAGATCAACCCCGCGATCGCGGCGCACGGCGGACGGGCGAGCCTCGTCGCCGTGGAGGAAGGCACCGCCTACCTGCGGCTCGAGGGCGGCTGCGTCGGCTGCGGCATGGCGAGCGTCACGCTCGGCCAGGGCATCGAGGTCGCCATCAAGCAGAGCGTGCCCGAGATCGAGCGGGTGGTCGACGTGACCGACCACGCCTCGGGCACGAACCCCTACTACGAGCCGGAGAAGAAGTAGCGGCGCTAAGCGGCGCAGCGCTCGACCGCGGCGGCCGGCAGCGGGCGCGCGAGACGAGCGGGCCCGGGCACGACGTGCAGCCGCGGCAGCGGCCTCGCCGGCGCGGCCGCCGCCGGCTCCGCCTCGCCCACGCCCTCGACCTCCCAGCGCCCGAAGGTGCGGCGCAGCTGGAGGTAGGCGAGCGCGCCGGGCGCGATCGGCAGCCAGAACGCGAGCGCGCGGTAGGCGAGCACCGCGACGATCGCGTGCGCAGGGCTCGCGCCGAAGGCGATCAGCGCGCCGATCATGCCGCCGTCGACGCCGCCCACGCCGCCCGGGAGCGGCAGCGTGTTCGCCAGCATCCCGACGAAGTAGGCGACGACCACGACCGCGACCGCCGGCGCCGCGCCGAACGCGCGGAAGCACGCCCACAGCACGGCCACGTCGAAGCCCCACCACATCAGCGCGCCGACGAGCCCGGGGTTGGCGCGGCGCGCGAGCCGGATCGCCGAGCGCACGCCGCCGGCGATCGAGGCGGGCGCGGGCGCGAGCTTCCTCACGGCCGGGCGGCGCGCGCGGGCGAGGCGCGGCTCGAGCCGCCCGGCGGCGAGCGGGGCGGCGAGCGCGAGCGCGATCACGAGGGCGCCGAAGGCAGCGGGGACCAGGGTGAGCGCGAGCGGCGCGCTCCCCGGCAGCACGCCGGTGAACAGCCCGACGCCGCCGATGACCAGCGCCAGCATGTAGACGCTGTAGAGGAGGACCAGGAAGGCCACCATCCGCTCGGCGACCTCGCCGCGGTCCATGCCGGCGCGGCGCATCGCCCAGGCGGTGAGCGCGACCCCGCCCGCTCCCGCGCTCGCCAGCAGGCGCGTGGCGGCGTGACCCGCCATCGTCACCTGGTAGCTCTCGCGGAAGCCGAAGCGCGACCCGGCGTCGAGGCACACAGTGCGGAAGAGGAGGATGTGTCCGGCGAAGGAGAGCGCCGCGAAGCCGAGCGCGAGGGCGAGCCACCCGGGATCGCCCTCCGCGACGCGGTCGAGGCTCCCGGCGAGTCCGGCGAGCGCGGGAACGAGCAGGACCAGGGATACGGCCACGAGGGAAGCCGTCACGGCGACGAGCGCGCGCTTGCGCGTGATGCGGGGGGTATGTGAGCGAAGCGCGGTCATGTGGACTATGGGGGCCCTGTCGCGGCAGGCGGGCAGCCGTCTCACCCGATGGGGGCAGCTTCCCGCGCGCGCGCAGCCGCTCCCAGAGGGGCCTGCATGTGTCTGGCCGTTCGGGTACCCGAACGATCCGGTCATCCCGGGAGCGGCACGCCGGCGAGCGCGGCCACCGCCCCGGCCAGGCCGGCCGCCAGGAGCGTCTCGACCACGCCCCGCCGGACAGCCAGGAGCAGCACGGCGGCCGCTGCGAGCACCGCGGCCTGCCACCACTCGTCGAGCGCCGCCGCGAGCGTGACGCACGCCCCGAGGATCGCGCCGATCGCCGCTGGGCCCGCGCCGTCGAGGAAGGCGCGCGCCGGGCGCCGACACAAGCCGGGCGAAGCGGGGCGCGCCCGCGAGCACCAGAGCGAAGGAGGGCGCGAACGCGACGGCCGCCGCGAGCAGCGCGCCTCCGATCCCGTGGGCCGCGTACCCCACCGCCGCGACCGTGTGCGTCACCGGGCCGGGCGTCACCTGCCCGAGCGCCACCGCGTTCACGAACTGGGTGGAGGTCATCCAGTGGTAGCGGTCGACGGCGTCGCCCTGCATCAGCGGCACGATCACGAAACCGCCTCCATACGCCAGGCCGCCGACCTTGAAGGCCGTCCAGCAGAGCGCGCCGACGCCTGCGCCGGCGGCGACGGCGCCCGGGAGCGGCGGCAGCAGCGCGTGCAGCGCGCCACGTCGCCGGAGGGACAGCTCCGCGAGCCCGCACGCGAGCAGCACGAGCACGAGCAAGGCGCCGAAGGCGATCGCCCCGACCGCGCCGAGGAGCGCGTACAGCGCCCAGCGCAATCGCGATCCGGCGCGCGCGAGGCTCGCGGGCACGAGCGACGACCCGATCTGCGCCGCCACCGCGGGCACCGCCGCGCCCGCTCCCGCGCCTGCGCCTCGTAGCCAGTCCGGCGGCGATCCCGCGAGGAACGCCGCGGACAGAGCCACGATCGCCGCCAGCCCGGGCAGGATGAACGCCAGCCCGCCCACGAGCGCGCCCACGACGCCGCGCACCCGCCACGCCGTCCAGATCGCGAGCTGCGTGGACGCCGGCCCGGGCAGCAGGTTGGCGGCGGCGATCGCGTCCTCGAGGTCCCGCGGCTCGAGCCATCGGCGCCGCTCCACGCACAGCTCGCGCAGCAGCGCGATGTGCGCGGGCGGCCCGCCGAAGCCGGTCACGCCGATCCGGCCCCACTCGCGAGCCAGCGTGGCGAGCGAAGTCCGTTCCCGGCTCACGAGGAGCCAACGCTACAGCGCCGGCGCAAGCGTCGGCAGCGCCACCCCGGGACGCCGGCCCTGGGAGGCCCGCTCCGGCGCGGCCGGGCCGCGCAAAGAGAGCCCGGGCGGCCGCTCAGCGCCCGCCCGGGCCTCGGCTCCTCAACGCCGGGTGGCCGGCGCCGGCTCGCGCTCGGCGACCGGGTCCGCGCCCGACTCGCGCTCGACGACCGGGGTCTCCCGCCTCGGCCGCTCGCGCTCGCGGTCCATCAGATGGCGCAACTCCTCATCGAAGCGCTCGTCACGCCACTCGTCGCGGTAGCGCCTGCTGTGACACATCCTGACCACCTCCGTGGTGGCTCGGGGCTGCCACCAATGTTGACACCCCGGCCGAGCGAGTACACGCCGCAAAAGCGGCCGAGCGTGGTCGCCGGATCTCATCGCAAGCTAGGCTGGCCGAGTGCGGCGCTGGACGCGTGCCATCATCCGCAACCGCAGGAAGATCCTCGTCGCGTGGGCGGCCGTGTTCGTGCTGGGCGCCGCGGGCGCGGCGAACCTCGGCGATCTCCTGACCAACCGCTTCAGCGTTCCGGGCTCCGAGGCCGAGCGCGGGCTCGACATCGCGAAGCAGCGCTTCGGCGAGCACGGCGACGGCAACTTCACCTTGGTGCTCCAGGCCACCGGCGGCTCGACGCGCGACCCGGCCTTCGTGAGCGCCGCGGGCGCCGCGGCGCGCCGCGCGGCCGGCGCCATCGACGGCGGCAAGGCCGGCCCGCTGCTGCAGGCGGGCGGCAACGTGGCCTACGTCCAGATCACGACGCCGCTCGAGAACGCCGACGCCTCCAAGAAGACGCCGGACGTGCGGCGGGCGGTCGGGACCGTGCCGGGGGCGCGGACCTACGTGTCCGGCTTCCCGGCGATCAACCACGACACGCAGAAGATCTACAACGAGGACCTGGCGCGCGGCGAGTCGATAGCGATCCCGGTCGCGCTGATCGTCATGGCGTTCATGTTCGGCACGCTCGCCGGCATCGCGGTCCCGTTCGCGTTCGCGCTCGTGAGCATCCCGACCACGCTCGGGATCGTCTTCATCTTCGCCCACTTCATGGACATGGCGATCTACGTCACGAACATCGTGACGCTGGTCGGCTTCGCGATCGCGATCGACTACTCGATGCTCGTCGTCTTCCGCTACCGGGAGGAGCTCGAGCGCCACGACCACCCGCACGCCGCGCTCGAGCGGACGATGGCGACCGCGGGCCGGGCGACGCTGTTCTCGGGGATGACGGTGGCGATCGGGCTCGCGCTGCTCGTCCTGATGCCGCTGCCGTTCATGCGCTCGATGGGCGTGGGCGGGCTGATGGTGCCGCTCGTGTCGATCGCCGCCTCGGCCACCTTCCTTCCCGCGCTGCTCGCGGTGATGGGCCGGCGGATCAACCGACTGCGGATCGTGCCGCGGCGCGTGCTGAAGAGCCGCGCGCAGGTGCAGGCCGGGTTCTGGACGCGGCTCGCGCACTCGATCATGCGGCGGCCGGTCCCCTATTTCGTCACCGCCGCCGCGATCCTGCTGGCGCTCGCGTTCCAGACCACCGACCTCAGCCTCACGGGCGGCGACAACCGCGGCGTCCCGAAGACGACCGAGTCCACCCGGGGGCTCGCGGTGCTCGAGCGGACGCTCGGGCCGGGCGCGCTCGCGCCGAACCAGATCGTCGTCGACACCCACCGCCCGGGCGGCGCCTGGACCGAGGCGTCGCTCGCCGCGCAGCGGCGGCTCATCGCGCAGCTGCGCCGCGACCCCCAGGTCGTCGCGCGGACCATCCAGGCGCCCGGCGTCGTCGCCGGTCGCCCGGGACCCCCCGACGCCGTCACGCGCGCCCGCCTGCGGGAGGCGTCGCTGGTCGACGCCACGGGCCAGGCGTACCAGATCCGCGTGGCGGGCCGCCGCGACTCCGGCACCCACGCGGCGATGGACCTCGTCGACCGCCTGCGCGACCGCTACGTGCCGGCGGCCGGGTTCGGCTCGGCGTCGGTGTACGTATCGGGCGCGCCGGCGTTCGGGGTCGACTTCATCGACCGCGCCTATGCCGCGTTCCCCTGGCTGATCGTGGGCGTGCTGGTGATCAGCTACCTGCTGCTGATGCGCGCCTTCCGCTCGCTGTTCCTGCCGGCCAAGGCCGTGGTCATGAACCTGCTCTCGGTGAGCGCGACCTACGGCGTGCTCGTGCTCGCCTTCCAGCACGGCTGGGGGAACGTCCTGGGCTGGCAGAGCTCGCCGCAGATCGAGGCCTGGATACCGATCTTCCTGTTCGCGATCCTGTTCGGCCTCTCGATGGACTACGAGGTCTTCCTGCTGTCGCGGATGCGCGAGGAGTGGGACCGCCGCCACGACAACGAGCAGGCGATCGCGCGCGGGCTCGAGCACACCGGCCGGATCATCACCGCGGCCGCGATCATCATGGTCGCGGCGTTCTCGGGCTTCACCGCCGGCAGCTTCGTCGGGCTCCAGCAGTTCGGGCTCGGCCTATCGGCCGCGATCCTGCTCGACGCCACGCTTGTGCGCGCCGTGCTCGTCCCCGCCGCGATGAAGCTGGTCGGGGACTGGAACTGGTACCTGCCCGAGCGCGCGCGCAGGGCGCTGCGGCTGCGTCCTCTGCCCGCGCCGCTGGGCGCGCGCGCCGAGGCCATGGCCGGAGCCGAGAGCGGGGGCGGAAACCCCTCGGCCGGGGCCGAGCGCCCGGCCGCGGGCGAGCGGGCGGAGGGCTAGCTAGCCGAGCAGGGCCGCCAGGACGGCGTCGGTGTCGGTGAGGTCGGCCAGCACCGCGTGCGCGCCGGACCGCTCGAGCGCGTCCTCGTCGTAGGGCCCGGTGGCGACGCCGACCGCGCGCGCGCCGGACGCCCGTGCGGCCGCCACGTCGAGCGGCGTGTCCCCGACCAGCACGACGCGCTCGCGCGCGATCCCGACGCCGTGCTTGCGCTCCGCCTTGGCCCGCGCGATGGCCGGCAGCTCGGCGCGCACGTGGTGGTCCGACCCGTAGGCGCCGATCCCGAAGTCGACGAAGCGGTCGAGCCCGAACGCACCGAGCTTCACCGGGGCGTTGCGCTCCACGTTGCCGGTCAGAAGAGACTGGATCACGCCCGCCTCGTGCGCCAGCCGCTCGAGCGCCTCGCGCGCCCCCGGCAGCGCGCGGCCGCGCTCGCGCATCGTGTCGACGAGCTCGACGAGCGCGCCGTGCAGCTCGTCGTCGAAGCGCTCGAGGAACTCGGCGGGGTCCTCCACCCCGTTCACGCGGGCGAGGTCCGCGGCGATCTCGAGGTCGGTGCGGCCGGCGAACGGCACCCACTCCGTGGGCGGGCGGCCGACGATGCGCTCGAACGCCCGGTTGAACGCCGCGAGCCCGGCGCCGCCGGACTCGATCAGCGTGCCGTCGATGTCCCAGAGGACGAGGGTGGGTGCCGTCATCGGACGCGCGAGTGTACGGGGCGGCCGTGCGCCCCGGCGCTGGCGCCCGCCGCCCGCGCCCCCTAGACTCGGCGGTCGGGATGCTCATCTCGACGATGAACGACCTCCCCGGCTACGAGGTCGAGGAGGTGCTCGGGGAGGTCTTCGGGCTCACCGTCCGCGCGCGCAACGTCGGCTCGCAGATCGGCGCCACCCTCAAGTCGCTGGTGGGCGGCGAGCTGCGCGGCATGACGAAGATGCTCGTCGAGGGCCGCGAGCACGCGGTCGAGCGGCTGATCGAGGAGGCCGAGGGCAAGGGCGCGAACGCGATCATCGCCTTCCGCTTCGACACCTCGGAGCTCGGCACGACCTGGACCGAGATCTGCGCGTACGGCACCGCGGTGCGCGTGCGCAAGCTCTAGCCCAGCGCCGGATGGGCGCCGCCGACGGCCGCTTCGCGCCGAGTCCCACAGGCGCGCTCCACCTCGGGAACCTGCGCACCGCGCTGCTCGCCTGGCTGTTCGCCCGCTCGCAGGGCTCGGCGTTCCTGCTCCGGATCGAGGACATCGACCGCGGGCGCTCCCGGCCCGAGCACGAGCGCCGCCAACTCGAGGACCTGCGCGCGCTCGGGATCGACTGGGACGGCGAGCCGCTGCGCCAGTCGACGCGCACCGAGGTCTACCGAGAGGCGCTGGAGCGCCTGCGCGCGGACGGCCGCGTGTACGAGTGCTGGTGCACGCGGGCGGAGATCCGGGAGGCGGCGTCGGCGCCCCACGGGCCGCTGCCCGAGGGCGCCTACCCCGGCACCTGCCGGCGGTTGAGCGAGGCTGAGCGCGCGCAGCGGCGCCGCTCGGGGCGCCCGGCGGCGCTCAGGCTCGACGCCCGCGGCGAGGTCGTCACCTTCGTCGACAGGGTGCACGGGGAGGTGAGCGGGGCGGTCGACGACTTCGTGCTCTGGCGGGCGGACGGCGCGCCCGCGTACCAGCTCGCCGTCGTCGTGGACGACGCGGCGCAGGGGGTACGCGAGGTGGTGCGCGGAGACGACCTGCTCGACTCCACGCCGCGCCAGCTCCTGCTCGCGCGCCTGCTCGGGCTCGAGGCCCCGCGCCACGCGCACGTGCCGCTCGTGCTCGGCCCCGACGGCAGCCGCCTCGCCAAGCGGCACGGCGCGGTGACGCTCGCCGACCTGGAGGCGCTCGGCGAGACGCCCGCGGACGCGCTGTCGTGGATGGCCGCGAGCCTCGGGCTGGCGGAGCCCGGGGAGCGGGTCACCGCGGCGCAGCTGCTCGAGCGCTTCGATCCAGAGCGCCTGCCGCGCGAGCCGACCGTGCTCAGCCCCCGCCCGCGCGCCGCCGCCCGCTGACGCGCCGCAGCAGCGCACGCACGTCCGCCACGGGCCCGAGGTGCGCGAGCTTGTCCGGGTTGACGACGGAGCTCACCGCCCGCACCCGGCCGTCCGCGATCTCGAGCGACATCGCGCTCACCACCCTGCCGTCCGGGTCGCGCGCGATCGCGCCGGGCTGCCCGTTGATCTCGACGCGCTCGAGCGAGAAGCCGCCGAGCGCCGCGCCCTGGCGGGCCCAGCCGACCAGCGCCCTGGCGACGCGCTCGCGGCCGTGCAGCGGCCGAGCGAGCGCGGGCGCCTTGCCGCCGCCGTCGCCGTGCAGCACGGCGTCGTGCGCGAGCAGCGCCTCCAGCCCCTCGAGGTCCCCCTCCTCCGCCGCGGCGAAGAAGCGCCGCGCGAGCTCGTCGCGCTGCTCGCGCGAGGCGTCGAAGCGCGGCCGGCGCTCGTCGACGCGCCGGCGCGCGCGGACGGCGAGCTGGCGCACGTTGTCCTCGCTCTTGCCGACGATCCCGGCGATCTCGGGGTAGGGGTAGTCGAACACCTCGCGGAGCAGGAACACCGCGCGCTCGACCGGCGAGAGGCTCTCGAGCAGTACGAGGAAGGCCGTGGAGAGCGAGTCCGCCACCTCGGCGTGCCGGCTCGCCTCGTCGCCGCCGGTCAGCAGCGGCTCCGGCAGCCACTCGCCCACGTAGGCCTCCCGGCGCGCGCGGGCGGAGCGGAGCTCGTCGATCGCGAGCCGCGTGACCGTGGTAGAGAGCCACGCCCTCGGCGAGTCGATCGGCTCCCCCCGCTCGCGCGCGCGGTGATGGCGCAGGAACGCCTCCTGCACGACGTCCTCCGCCTCGCTCACGCTGCCGAGCATCCGGTAGGCGATGCCGAACGCGAGCGGGCGGAGCTCCTCGTAGAGACGGTCCTCGTCGGCTGCGCCCACGCCGTTCACGCTACGCGACCGCCTCCGCGAACCCCTCGCGCCAGCTCGGATGGCGCGGGTGCCAGCCGAGCTCGCGCTTCGCCTTCTGGTTCGAGGCCCCGCGGATCTCGGTCATCATCGTCACCACCGCCTCGCCGGCCACGATGCGCCCGAGCCAGGTCGGCAGGCGCCGTGGCGGCTTGGCGCCGAGGACCTCGGCGAGCCGCGGCAGCCACTCTCGCACCGGGGCAGGATCGTCGTCGACGATGTTGTAGATGCCGGGCGCTCCGCGCTCGACCGCGATGGCGGTGGCCTCCGCCGCGTCGTCGATGTGGATCATCGACCACACGCCGGCGCCGTCGCCCACGATCGGGAACTTCCGCCTGCGCACGAGCTCCAGGTGCTCGCCGCCGGGCGCGAGGGAGGTGCCCGGCCCGTAGAAGCCGCCGTAGCGGAGCACGAGCCCCTCGATGCCCTGCGCCGCGGGCACGACGGTCTCCACGTGGCGGATGGCCTCGATCGCCTCGCGGACCACCTTCGGCGGGTCGGGGTCGAGCGGGTCGTCCTCGGTCTTGACCCAGCCGCCGCGCCGCTCGAACGGCCAGCCCGCGTAGCTCTGCGCGACGAGCCGCCGCGCGCCCGCCGCGACCGCCGCCGCGAGCAGGTGGTCCGTCCCCTCCACGCGCAGCCTGTTGGTCGCCTCGAAGGCGCGATCCGGGCGGCGCAGGTCGATGCCTCCCGAGAGGCTCGTGAGCTCGTGCACGACGACCTCGGGCTCGGCCCCGAGCACCGCGCGCATCACCGCGTCGCGCTCGAGCGCGTCCGCGACCACCGGCTCGGCACCGAGCTCCCGCACGAGCCTCGCCTTCGAGCTCGAGCGCGTCATCCCGACCACCTCGTGCCCGCGCTCCACGAGCTTCGGCACGAGGCGCCTGCCCAGCGCTCCCGTCGCTCCTGCTACGAACACCCTCACAACGGCTCCTTTCCCGAGTGCTGTCGGAGGTAAGACGAGAGAGCGCTCGCAGCTGTGACAGCGCTTGCCATCCGTCCCCGCCCCCGGTTAGGCTCCCGCGTCGGCGGGTGGCGCTGAACGGTCATTTATTTATTGGAGGGAGGGACGTGAGAAGGAAAGCATCCTTCAGCCTGGCCGCCGTCCTCGTCGCATGCGCGTTCGGCGCTGCGCCGGCCGCCCACGCGACGCCGTCGTCGTCGCAGACGGCGATCGTGTCGCTCGGGGACAGCTACATCTCGGGCGAGGCGGGCCGCTGGCAAGGCAACAGCAACTACCAGCTCGGCAGCCGCAACGGCACAGACCGGGCCTGGGTCAGCACCTGGTGGGGCGGCTACTACGACACGAGCCGCGTCTACCTCGAGGGGACGGACTCCGACGGCTGCCACCGCTCGGACGTCGCCGAGATCCGCAGCGCGCCGATCTCGGTGAACGCGAAGGTGAACCTGGCGTGCTCCGGCGCGACCACGGCGAACATCTTCCGCTCGTCCAACGGCGGGCAGTCGCAGAACGGCGAGGCCCCGCAGGACGATCGGCTGGCGTCGGTCGCCCAGAGCTACAACGTGAAGCTGGTCGTGCTGTCGATCGGCGGCAACGACCTCGGCTTCGCGGACATTATCGCCACCTGCGCGACCGACTGGACGACGAGCCCGAGCTCGGCGCCCAACTACTGCTATGACGACCAGCAGGCCGCGGTGAGCCAGCGGATGCCGGGCGCGATGGCGAACGTCCGGCGCGCGATCGACGACATCCGGGCCACGATGGCCGCGGCCGGGTACTCGAGCTCGCAGTACCGCCTGGTGCTCCAGAGCTACCCGTCGCCGGTGCCGCGGGCGGCCGAGAACCGCTACCCGGAGAGCGGCTGGTCGCGGCTCGACACGGGCGGCTGCCCGTTCTGGAACCGTGACCTGGACTGGGCGCGCGACTCGCTCGTGAACCAGATCTCGGACAACCTCAAGGCGGTCGCGGCGTCGCGCGGGGCGCAGTTCCTGGACCTGCGCGACATGCTCCAGGGCCGCGAGGTGTGCTCCACCGCGACGAGCCTCGTCGGGAGCAGCGGGCCCTCGCCCACCCGGAGCGAATGGGCGCGGTTCCTCGTCTCCGGCCTCTTCCAGGGCGACCTGCAGGAGTCGTTCCACCCGAACGCCTATGCGCAGCGCGCGCTCGGCAACTGCCTCGCGCTCGTGTACGCGCAGCCCGCGTCTACCAACTGGTCCTGCCGGAACACTCCCGGCCAGAGCTACGGCTCGATGTACCTCGTGCCCTCGAGCTGAGGGCGGCGCCGCCCCCGAACCGGGGC
>JADGHQ010000112.1 GCA_019683805.1 Thermoleophilaceae bacterium | reverse complement strand
ACCCCGCCCGTGAACACGAGCGCGTCGACGCCGCCCAGCGAGGCCGCCATCGCGGCGATGCCGGCGCGCAGCCGATGCAGGTAGACGCCCAGCGCGAGGCGCGCCTCGGGGTCGTCGCGGGCGAGGACGGCGCGCATGTCGGCGTCGCCCGCGAGCGCCAGCATCCCGGACTCGCGCTCGAGCGCCTCCGCCATCTCCGCCTCCCCCATCCGGTCGCGCTCGAGCAGCCACAGCAGCAGGCCCGGGTCGACGCTCCCCGAGCGCGTGGCCATCACGAGCCCCTCGAGCGGCGTGAACCCCATGGTGGTGTCGACCGAGCTGCCCCCGGCGACGGCCGCGAGCGAGGCCCCGGCGCCGAGGTGGCAGGTCACGAGCCGCAGCTCCTCTGCCGGCCGCCCGAGCAGCTCGGCGGCGCGCCGCGACGCGTAGGCGTGCGAGAGCCCGTGGAAGCCGTAGCGGCGCAGCCCATAGCGCTCGCGCCAGGCGCGCGGCAGCGCGTAGGTCGACGCCTCCGGCGGGAGCGTCGCGTGGAACGCCGTGTCGAAGCACGCGACCGCGGGCGCCGCCGGGAGCGCGCTCGAGACGGCGTCGAGCGCCGCGAGCGACTTCGCCTGGTGGAGCGGCGCCAGCTCCGCGAGCTCGCGCAGGGCGCGCTCCACGCCCGCGTCGATCCGCACCGCCTCGCGGAAGCGCTCGCCGCCGTGCACCACCCGGTGCCCGACCGCGTCCGGCTCGAGCCCCTCGAGCGCGGCGGTCAGCCGGTCGGGGTCGAACTCGGCGCTCGTCGCCTCGATGTCGCGCGCGCCGAGGACCTCCTCGCGCGGGCCGAGCAGCCTGAGCTTGACGCTGCTCGAGCCCGCGTTCACCACGAGCACGCGCACGGGCGCTCAGGCGGGCCCGCCGCGCTCTGGCCCCGCAGGGGCCCCGTCGAACGGCCACACCCAGTCGCGCACGTCGGGCGGGTCGTCGCCCACCGCGCGCGTGTAGGCGCGATGGCGCAGGCGCTCGTCGGCCATCTCCTGCCACAGCCCCGCCGCCCGCTCGCCGAGCCCCGGCACCCGGTCGATCACGTCCATCACCAGGTGGAAGCGGTCCATGTCGTTGAGCATCACCATGTCGAAGGGCGCGGTGGTGGTGCCCTCCTCCTTGTAGCCGCGCACGTGCAGGTTGTCGTGGTTGCGGCGCCGGTAGGTGAGCCGGTGGATCAGCCAGGGGTAGCCGTGGTAGGCGAACACCACCGGCCGCGAGGTGGTGAAGAGCATGTCGAAGTCGCGGTCGGGCAGCCCGTGCGGGTGCTCGCGCTCGTCCTGGAGGCGCATCAGGTCGACGACGTTCACGACCCGCACCTTCAGCTCCGGGAGACGCTCGCGCAGCAGCGCCGCCGCGGCGACGGTCTCGAGCGTCGGCACGTCGCCGGCGCAGCCGAGCACCACGTCGGGCTCGCCGCCGTCGTCGCTCGAGGCCCACTGCCAGACGCCGATGCCGCGCGCGCAGTGGGCGATCGCGTCGTCCGTCGCGAGGTAGTCGAGCGCCGGCTGCTTCCCGGCCACGATCACGTTCACGTAGCCGCGCGTGCGCAGGCAGTGGTCGGCGACCGACAGGAGGCAGTTGGCGTCGGGCGGCAGGTACACGCGCACGATCTCCGCCTTCTTGTTCACCACGTGGTCGATGAAGCCGGGGTCCTGGTGGGAGAAGCCGTTGTGGTCCTGGCGCCAGACGTGCGAGGTGAGCAGGTAGTTGAGCGAGGGGATCGGCCGCCGCCAGGGGATCCCGCGCGTGACCTTCAGCCACTTGGCGTGCTGGTTGAACATCGAGTCGACGATGTGGACGAACGCCTCGTAGCAGTTGAGCAGGCCGTGGCGGCCGGTGAGCAGGTAGCCCTCGAGCCAGCCCTCGCAGAGGTGCTCGCTCAGCGCCTCCATCACGCGGCCATCGGGCGCTAGGTGGTCGTCGGTCGGGAGCGTCTCGGCGTCCCAGGCGCGGTCGGTCGCCTCGAAGATCGCCGAGAGGCGGTTCGACGCCGTCTCGTCCGGGCCCATCACCCGGAAGGTCCGTGGGTTGGCGCGCACCACGTCGCGCAGCCAGGCGCCGAGCACGTGCGTGGCCTCGCTCGTCCTGGCCGCCGGCTTCGACACCTCCACCGCGTAGGCGCGGAAGTCGGGCAGGTCGAGGTCGCGCGCCAGCATGCCGCCGTTCGCGTGCGGGCTCGCGCCCATCCGCCGCTCGCCCCTGGGCGAGAGCGCAGCGATCTCCCGGCGCAGCGCGCCCCGCTCGTCGAACAGCTCCTCCGGCCGGTACGACCGCAGCCACTCCTCGAGCTGCCGCAGCCGCCCGGGGTTGTCCCGGAACCCCGCGAGCGGCACCTGGTGGGAGCGGAACGAGCCCTCGACGGGCAGCCCGTCGACTTCCTTCGGCCCGGTCCAGCCCTTGGGCGTCGCGAGCACGATCATCGGCCAGCGCGGCCGCCGCCGCCCGCCCGGCCCGCGGGCGGCTCGCTGGATCGAGCGGATCTCGTCCACCGCCTCGTCGAGCGCCGTGGCCATGAGCTGGTGCACCGCCATGGGGTCGTCGCCCTCGACGAAGCGCGGGGCGTGGCCGTAGCCCTCGAGCAGCGAGCGGAGCTCCTCGCGGGGGATGCGCGCGAGCACCGTGGGGTTGGCGATCTTGTACCCGTTGAGGTGGAGCACCGGCAGCACGGCGCCGTCGCGGGCGGGGTCGAGGAACTTGTTCGAGTGCCAGCTCGCGGCGAGCGGCCCCGTCTCGGCCTCCCCGTCCCCCACCACGCAACAGACGACGAGGTCCGGGTTGTCGAACGCGGCGCCGTAGGCGTGCGCGAGCGCGTAGCCGAGCTCGCCGCCCTCGTTGATCGAGCCGGGCGTCTCGGGCGCGGCGTGGCTCGGGATCCCGCCGGGGAAGGAGAACTGGCGGAACAGACGTCGCAGCCCCTCCTCGTCGCGCGAGACGTGCGGGTACACCTCGCTGTAGGTGCCCTCGAGGTAGGTGCTCGCGACGAGCGCGGGGCCGCCGTGGCCAGGCCCGGTGAGGTAGAGCGCGCTCAGGTCGCGCTCGCGGATCGCCCGGTTCATGTGGGTGTAGACGAGGTTGAGGCCGGGGGTCGTGCCCCAGTGGCCGAGCAGCCGCGGCTTGATGTGCTCGAGCTTCAGGGGCTCTCGCAAGAGCGGGTTGTCGAGCAGGTAGATCTGGCCGACGGCTAGGTAGTTGGCGGCGCGCCAGTAGGCGTCGGTCAGCCGCAGCTCGTCGTATGTGAGCGGCCCCGCGGCCGGCGCGGCCGGCTCGATCATGCGCTTGTACCTCGCGGTCGGGTGCGCTCTCAGTGCTGCCCGGCGCGCGCCGTCTCAACCGTCGGCGGCGGCGCGCGTCAGGCCAGCTCGGGAGAGAGCTCGAGGCCGCGCTCGCGTCCGAGCTGGCGGCGCAGGCCGGCGAAGCTCGACATGCCGAGCAGGAGCGGGAGCCAGAACAGGATCACGCGGTAGGCGAGGACAGCGGCCGTGGTCTCGGCGGCCGGCGCGCCGTACACGATCAGCGTGCCGATCAGGCCGCCGTCGATCCCGCCGACACCGCCGGGGATCGGGAGCAGCCCGCCGAGCTGGCCGATCAGGTAGCCCATCAGGATCACAGCGAGCGGCGGCGAGGCGCCGACGGCATGGAAGGTCGCCCACAGCACCGCGTTGTCGAACGCCCAGTAGCCGACCGCGCCGCCGATCACGAGCAGGTCGCCGGAGCGGACGACCGCCACGGCCTCCGCGGTGCCGCCGATCACGGCCCGGCGCGTCGCCGCGACCGCCCGCCGCGCGCCCGACGCCCCGGGCGGCGGGTCCTCGCCAGGCCCGAGCCGTGGTACGAGCACGACTAGCGCGATCGTGAGGACAGCGGCGATCGCAGGGCCGGCGGTCGCCCAGAGCGGCTCGTCGGGACCCACGAGGCCGAGCGCCATCAGCGCCCCGAGCACCGCGACCGCGAAGAAGTTGACCGAGCTCTTGATGAGGAAGAACGCGACCGAGCGGCGCGCGATCCGCTCGCCCGGCATCCCGGTCTGGTGCAGCGCCCAGGCGCCGAGGACGAGCCCGCCGGCGCCGCTTGCGGGCACGAGCGAGCCCATCGCGAGCTCCGACCCGGCGATGTTCCAGCTCGTGCGCCACGACATCCGCCGGCAGAACACCGGCCGGAACATCACGACGTAGGAGACGAACGAGAGCGCCTCGAGCAGCACCGCGAGCATCAGCCAGCCCGGGGTCGCGTCGGCGAGCAGGTCGCGCACCTGGCCGAGGCCGGGCGCGAGGACGGCGATCAGCACGAGCGCCGCGAGCGCCGCGACGGCCCAGAGGCCCCGGCGCGCGAGGCGGCGGGGCTGGAACTCGGACGGCAGCGCCGGGGCCCGCGACGCGCGCCTGTGCCTCGGGGCTGTTGCCGTGGTCGGGCTCAAGACGAGAGCGAGACGGTTGCAACAACAACCTTACGCCCACGCTTGAGCCAGACCAAGCGCGCGGCGGCTGCGTCAGCGCCGCCGCGTGCGCCGCGTCAGCGCCGCTCGGCCGGCGCCTTCGCGACCTCGGGCTGCTCGGGCGCCGGGGCCGTCTCGGCGCCCGGCGCGCGCTCGAGCCGGGGCGGCCCGTCGCCCGGCT
>JADGHQ010000036.1 GCA_019683805.1 Thermoleophilaceae bacterium | reverse complement strand
TTTCTGGCCGCGGGGGGGGCCCGCGCGCCCCCCCGGGGCGGCCCCGGGGGCGCGCGCCCGGGCGGCGCCCACGCACCTGATCGAGGCGGTCGCCGACCACGACGAGGAGCTCATGGAGGCGTACCTGTCGGACGAGCCGATCGCTGTGGAGCGCCTCAAGGCCGCGATCCGCAAGGCCACGCTCGACATCTCGATCACGCCGGTGCTGTGCGGCTCGTCCTTCAAGAACAAGGGCGTCCAGCCGCTGCTCGACGCGGTGCTCGACTACCTGCCGAGCCCGCTCGACGTGCCGCCGGTGGAGGGCATCGAGCCCGTCAAGGGCGAGGAGAACGGCCGTCCCGCCACCCGCGAGGCTTCCGACGACGCTCCGTTCGCGGCGCTCGCCTTCAAGGTCATGTCCGACCCGTTCGTCGGCAAGCTCACCTACTTCCGCGTCTACTCCGGCAAGCTCAGCGCCGGCGCGCGCGTGCTCAACGCGACCAACGGCAAGACGGAGCGCGCCGGGCGCATCCTGATGATGCACGCGAACGACCGCGAGGAGCAGGAGGAGATCTACGCGGGCGACATCGCCGCCGCCGTGGGCTTCAAGCAGACCTCGACCGGCGACACCCTCTGCGCGCCCGACGCGCCGATCGTGCTCGAGACGATCGAGTTCCCCGAGCCGGTGGTGCACGTCTCGATCGAGCCGAAGACCAAGGCCGACCAGGAGAAGATGGCCACCGCGCTCGCGCGCCTCGCCGAGGAGGACCCGACCTTCGCCGTGCGCACGGACGAGGAGACCGGCCAGACGGTGATCTCCGGCATGGGCGAGCTGCACCTCGAGGTGCTGGTCGACCGCATGCGGCGCGAGTTCAACGTCGAGGCGGCCGTGGGCCGTCCGCAGGTGGCATACCGCGAGACGGTGCGCGGGAATGCGCAGAACGTGGAGGGCCGCTTCGTGCGCCAGACCGGCGGCTCGGGCCAGTACGGCATCGTCTACATCGACATCGAGCCGGCGCCCGGCGAGGGCTTCGACTTCGTCAACAAGATCAAGGGCGGCGCGGTCCCGTCGGAGTTCATCCCCGCCGTCGAGAAGGGCATCGAGGAGGCGCTCGAGACGGGCGTGAAGGCCGGCTACCCGATGGTCGACGTCCGCGTGACCCTGGTCGACGGCAAGTACCATGAGACGGACTCCTCGGAGCTCGCCTTCAAGGTCGCCGGCTCGCTGGCGCTGAAGGAGGCGGCGAAGCGCGCCAAGCCCGTGCTGCTCGAGCCGATCATGGCGGTCGAGGTCGTCACTCCCGAGGAGTTCCTCGGGGACGTGATCGGCGACCTGTCGCGCCGTCGCGGCCGGGTCGAGGGTCAGGACAGGCGGGGCAACGCGCTCGCGGTCAGGGCGAGCGTGCCGCTTGCCGAGATGTTCGGCTACGCGACCGATCTGCGCTCGAACACGCAGGGACGAGCGACCTACACGATGCAGTTCGACCGCTACGAGGAGGTACCCGGGAACCTCGCCGACGAGATCGTCGAGCACCGGACCGGGGAGCCCGTCGGAGCCAGCGCATAGAGCGGATAAAGAGTATGTTTTCGGGTTCGCCGAAGCGCGAGCCCACAAAGGCCTGAAAGGAGCAACCCGCAGTGGCGAAGGAGAAATTCGAGCGCGACAAGCCGCACGTCAACGTCGGCACGATCGGTCACATCGACCACGGCAAGACGACGCTGACTGCGGCGATCACGACGGTGCTCGCCGAGAAGGTCGGCGGCGAGGCTCGCAGCTTCGAGGAGATCGACAACGCGCCCGAGGAGAAGGAGCGCGGCATCACCATCGCCACGTCGCACGTCGAGTACGAGACGGAGAACCGTCACTACGCGCACGTGGACTGCCCGGGCCACGCCGACTACGTGAAGAACATGATCACCGGCGCCGCCCAGATGGACGGCGCGATCCTCGTGGTCTCTGCGGCCGACGGCCCGATGCCGCAGACGCGCGAGCACATCCTGCTCGCCCGCCAGGTCGGCGTGCCCTACATCGTGGTCTTCCTCAACAAGGCGGACATGGTCGACGACCCCGAGCTGCTCGAGCTCGTGGAGGTCGAGGTCCGCGACCTGCTCTCGGAGTACGAGTTCCCCGGGGACGACATCCCGTTCGTCACCGGCTCGGCCCTGAAGGCGCTGGAGGGCGACGAGGAGGCGAAGCAGAAGATCCTCGAGCTCGCCGAGGCCCTCGACACCTACATCCCCGAGCCCGAGCGCGACCTCGACAAGCCGTTCCTGATGCCGGTCGAGGACGTGTTCTCGATCACCGGCCGCGGCACGGTGGCGACGGGCCGTATCGAGCAGGGCGTGATCAAGACGGGCGACGAGGTCGAGATCGTCGGCATCCGCCCGGAGACCCAGAAGACGGTCGTCACGGGCGTCGAGATGTTCCGCAAGATCCTCGACGAGGGTCGCGCGGGCGACAACGTCGGCTGCCTGCTCCGCGGCACCAAGCGCGAGGAGATCGAGCGCGGTCAGGTGCTCTGCGCGCCGGGCTCGATCACGCCGCACACGAAGTTCAAGGCGGAGGTCTACTGCCTGAAGAAGGAGGAGGGCGGCCGCCACACGCCGTTCTTCGACGGCTACCGCCCGCAGTTCTACTTCCGCACGACCGACGTGACCGGCGTCGCCCACCTGCCGGAGGGAACCGAGATGGTCATGCCGGGTGACAACGTGCAGATGGAGATCGAGCTGATCCAGCCGATCGCCATGGACCAGGGCCTGCGCTTCGCGATCCGCGAGGGCGGCCGCACCGTCGGGTCGGGGGTGGTCACCGAGATCATCGAGTAGGACTGGTCTCGACAGGAGCGTTCGGGGGCGGGCCCCGGTAATCAGGGCCCGCCCCACGTGTGTCCGCTCCTCAGTCCCCGAAGGCACGTAGATGGCAGCACTCACGCAGAACAAGATCCGCATCAGGCTCAAGGCCTACGACCACTCGAGCATCGAGCAGGCGGCGAAGGAGATCGTCGAGACGGCTCAGCGCACCGGCGCGAGCGTCTCGGGCCCCGTCCCGCTGCCTACCGAGAAGAACGTGTACTGCGTGATCCGCAGCCCGTTCAAGGACAAGGACTCCCGCGAGCACTTCGAGATCCGCACGCACAAGCGGCTGATCGACATCCTCCAGCCCACGCCGAAGACGGTCGACTCGCTGCAGCGGCTCGACCACCTGCCCGCCGGCGTCGACATCCAGATCCAGCTCGTCTGACTATGGCTGCACTGCTTGGAAGGAAGCTCGGCATGACCCAGGTCTTCCAGGAGGACGGCCGGGTCGAGCGTGTCACCGTCGTGGAGGCGGGCCCGTGCTGGGTCACCGCCATCCGCACCCGCGAGCGCGACGGCTACGAGGCCGTCCAGCTCGGCTTCGGCGAGGTCTCGGAGAAGCGCCTCACCAAGCCTGAGCTGGGACACCTCAAGAAGGCCGGCGTGCCTCCGCTGCGCCACCTCGTCGAGTTCCGCGACGAGGGCGGCGAGCTCCAGGTCGGCGACACCGTCACCGTCGAGGCCTTCGCGAAGGGGGAGACGGTCAAGGTCTCCGGCATCTCCAAGGGCAAGGGCTTCCAGGGCACCGTCAAGCGCCACGGCTTCAGCCGCGGCCCGGTCACCCATGGCTCGCACAACGTGCGCGCGCCGGGCTCGATCGGCGCTTCGGCGACCCCGTCGCGCGTGCTCAAGGGCCTGCGCGGGCCGGGTCAGATGGGCAACAAGCGCGTCACCCAGCGCGGGCTCGAGATCGTGGACGTGCTCCCCGGCGAGAACCTGTTGCTCCTGCGCGGCTCGGTCCCGGGCCCGCGCGGCGCCACCGTCGAGATCAGGAGCGAGAGCTGATGGCGGCCCCGCAGGCACCGGTGCTCGGCAAGAGCACGAAGCAGAAGCTCGACGAGTCCGTCTTCGCCGAGCCGTTCCACATGGCGCTCGTGCACGAGTGCGTGCGCGCGGAGCTGAACGCCCGCCGCCGCGGCACCTCGTCCACGCTCACGCGCGGCGAGGTGGCGATGAGCGGCGCGAAGGCCTTCCGCCAGAAGGGCACCGGCCGCGCGCGGGCCGGCGCGCTCTCGACTCCCCAGCGCATCGGCGGCGGAATCGCGTTCGGGCCGAAGCCGCGCGGCTACACCTTCAAGGTCAACCGCAAGGCGCGCCGCAAGGCGCTGCGCGCCGCGCTCTCGATGCACGCCGAGCGCGGCACGCTCGCGCTCGTGGACGCCCCGTCGTTCGACTCGCCGTCGACCAAGCAGGCTGCGCAGGCGCTGTCGGGCTTCGGCGAGGGGCGCGCCCTCGTCGTGCTCCAGCGCGAGGGCGAGGAGGCGTGCGCCAAGTCCTTCCGCAACCTCCGCGACGTCAGTGCGGTGCTGCCCGTCGACGCGGTGGGCGTCGCCGACATCGTGGGGGCCGCCCGGCTCGTCGTATCCGAGGGCGCGCTCGCGGAGCTCACGCGGCTCGCGCAGCCGCCCACCCGCGGGAACGGCAAGGAGGTCGCGGAGTGAACCCGCGCAGCGTGATCATCAGGCCGATCGTGTCCGAGAAGAGCTACGCGCTCCTCGCGGCGAACAAGTACACGTTCCAGGTGCACCCGGACGCCCACAAGACCCAGGTGCGCCAGGCGGTCGAGCAGATCTTCGGCGTGCGCGTCCGCGACGTGCGCACGATGACCGTGAAGTCGAAGCCGAAGCGCCGCGGCTGGACGCGCGGCCGCACCGCGGAGTGGAAGAAGGCGGTGGTCCAGCTCCACCCCGAGGACACGATCGAGCTCTTCGAGGGCCAGGAGACCGAGTAAGCGATGCAGCGACCCACCTCCCCACACACGGCTTCCTCCTCCGACTCCTGCCGCGTCGCAGGCGGGGAGGCGACTGCCTGATGGCGATCAAGAAGCACAAGCCCACGAGCCCCGGCCGCCGCTTCGCGACCTACGCGGACAACGCGGAGGTGACGAAGACCGAGCCGGAGAAGTCGCTCGTCGAGGGCCTCAAGAAGAGCGGCGGGCGCAACGCGCACGGACGCATCACCTCCCGCCACCGCGGCGGCGGGGCCAAGCGCAAGTACCGCAGGATCGATTTCAAGCGGCGCAAGGACGGGATTCCCGCGCGTGTCGCGGCGATCGAGTACGACCCGAACCGCACGGCCCACATCGCCCTGCTGCACTACGCGGACGGCGAGAAGGCGTACATCCTCGCGCCGGCCCGCCTGCGCGTCGGCGCGACGGTGCTCTCCGGGCCCGGCGCGGACATCGCGCCCGGCCACGCGCTCGCGCTGCGCGACATCCCGACCGGCACCACCGTCCACAACGTCGAGCTGACCCCGGGCCGCGGCGGCCAGATGGGGCGCTCGGCCGGCGCGGCGATCCAGCTCGTCGCGAAGGAGGGCGAGCGCGCGACGCTGCGCCTCCCCTCCGGCGAGATGCGCATGGTGCACGTCGACTGCCGGGCGACCGTGGGCTCGATCGGGAACGCGGAGCACCAGAACATCGACATCGGAAAGGCCGGCCGCAGCCGACACCTGGGCAGGCGCCCGCAGACGCGCGGCACGGCCATGAACCCGGTCGACCACCCTCACGGCGGCGGCGAGGGGTCGACCACACCGGGTCGCCACCCGGTCACCCCGTGGGGCAAGCCGACCCTCGGCTATCCCACGCGCAAGAAGAGGAAGCCTTCGGACCGCTGGATCGTGCGCAGCCGCCGCCGCGCGAAGAGGAAGTAGTCAATGTCGCGTTCGTCCAAGAAAGGCCCCTGGGTCGAGGAGCGCTTGATGCGCCGCATCGAGGCCATGAACTCGTCGGGCACCAAGCAGATGATCAAGACCTGGTCGCGCTCCTCGACGATCTTCCCTGAGATGGTCGGCCACACGATCGCGGTCCACGACGGCCGCAAGCACGTGCCGGTCTTCATCTCGGAGTCGATGGTCGGTCACAAGCTCGGCGAGTTCGCGCCCACGCGGCTGTTCCGCGGCCACGCCGGAAGCGACAAGGCGAAGATGCGATGAGCGAGGAGCAGAAGCGCACAGCCGAGAGCGGCGCGTCCGAGCAGCCGGAGGCCGCCGGGGAGAAGCAGGCGAAGGCCCCCCCGAAGGCCGAGGCGTCCGAGCCGAAGGCCTCGCGGTCGCGTGCGCAGGAGGCGAAGGCGGAGGAGACCGCCGAGGAGAAGCCGAAGCGCGCGAAGGCGGAGGCGGCCGAGGAGAAGCCGAAGCGCAGCTCGCGCAAGAAGGCCGAGCTCGAGCCCGCGGCGGACGCCCCCGAAGCGCAGGGTGACGCCGAGGAGCAGCCGAAGCGCCGGCCCGCGCGCCGCCGGGCGGCCGAGACCACCACGTCGCAGCGCAGGGCGCCCGCCCGCCGCGACGGCGAGGGCGCAGTGGTCGTGCGCGCGCAGGCGCGCTTCGTGCGCTGCGCCCCGCGCAAGGCCCGCCTCGTCATCGACCACATCCGTGGGAAGTCAGTGGACGAGGCGCGAGCTATCCTCACGCACACGCCGCGTGCGGCCGCCCGCGACGTGATGAAGCTCTTGAACTCGGCGATCGCCAACGCCGAGCACAACCATGAGCTGGTCGCGGACGACCTGGTCGTGAAGCAGGCGTACGTAGACGAGGGCCCGACCCTCAAGCGCTACCGGCCGCGTGCGCTTGGCCGGGCCACGCGCATCCGCAAGCGCACGAGCCATCTCACGATCACGCTGTCGCCGAAGGAGTAGCCGAGACACATGGGTCAGAAAGTCCACCCCGAGTCGCTGCGCGTCGGCTACATCCACGACTGGAAGTCGAGCTGGTTCAACGAGCGCGAGTTCGCCGACTACCTGCTCGAGGACATCCGCATCCGGGAGCACATCGAGGGCAAGCTCTCGCACGCGGGGCTCTCGAAGATCACGATCAAGAAGAACAAGAACGAGGTCGAGGTCAACATCCACACGGCCCGGCCCGGCATCGTGATCGGCAAGTCGGGCAGCGAGGTCGACGCGCTGCGCCGCGAGCTGCACCGCATGACGGGCAAGTCGGTGCGCGTGAACATCCTCGAGATCAAGCGCCCCGAGCTCGACGCGAAGCTCGTCGCGCAGTCGGTCGCCGAGCAGCTCCAGAACCGCGTGGCCTTCCGCCGCGCCATGAAGCGCGCGCTCACGAGCGCGATGCGCTCCGGCGCGAAGGGCGTGCGCATCCAGGTGTCCGGCCGCCTCGGCGGCGCGGAGATGGCGCGCACCGAGGGCTACTCCGACGGGCGCGTTCCCCTGCACACGCTGCGCGCGGACATCGACTACGGCTTCTACGAGGCCCGCACGACCTTCGGCCGGATCGGCGTGAAGGTGTGGATCAACAAGGGCGAGATCATGCCCTCGGGCTTCGCCCAGGACCTCACGCAGATGGAGGCCCCGCAGCAGGCCGTTCCCGGCGGCGGCGACGGCCGCGGCCGCGGCGGACGCGGCGGCCGTGAGGGACGCGGCCGCGGCCCCGGCGGGCCCGGCGGCCGCGGTGGGCGCGGCGGCGGCCGCGGTCCCGCCGGCCCGTCCGGCAGGGGTGGCCGCGGCGGCGGACGCGCGGGCCAGCCCGGCGGCGCCCGCGGTCCACGTCCGTCCGGCGGCGCTCCCGCCCCCGAGCGTCCCACGACCGACACTGGAGGTGGCGCCTGATGCTGCAGCCCAAGCGCGTCAAGCACCGCAAGCAGCACCGCGGCCGCATGGACGGCAACGCCAAGGGCGGCACGCGCGTGGAGTTCGGCGAGTACGGCCTCAAGGCGCTCGACCGCGGCTGGATCACGAACCGCCAGATCGAGGCGGCCCGAATCGCGATGACCCGCCGCATCAAGCGCGGCGGAAAGGTCTGGATCAACATCTTCCCCGACAAGCCGATCACGGCGAAGCCGGCCGAGACGCGCATGGGCTCGGGCAAGGGCTCGCCGGAGGGCTGGGTCGCGGTGGTCAAGCCGGGCCGGGTCATGTTCGAGCTCTCCGGCGTGCCGGAGCCGCTCGCGCGTGAGGCGATGCGTCTCGCCGGGCACAAGCTGCCGGTCAAGACGAAGTTCGTCGTGCGGGAGGGCGCGGAGCAGTGAAGCGCACCGACGTGAACGGCCTACAGGACGACCAGCTCGTGGAGTTCGTCCGGAACGCCCGCGAGGAGCTGTTCAACCTGCGCTTCCAGCATGCCACCGGGCAGCTGGAGAACACGGCGGCGCTGCGGCACGCCAGGCGCGAGATCGCTCGCGGCCTCACGGTCGCGCGTGCGCGCGGTATCGACGTTGACAGAGAGCTGAAGCGACAGAGCGAATGATCGAAGAGCAGGAAAACCCGCAGGCCGAGGCCGGCGCCGAGGGCGCCGCCGCGACCGAGGCCGAGACGCCCGACGCCGCCGAGGCCGCGGTCGAGGACGCCGCGGCCCCCGAGGCCGCCGGCGAGGACGCCGCCGAGTCGGCCGAGCAGCTCCATCCGAAGGAGCGGCGGCGGCGTGCGCGCTCCATGAGCCGTGGCGAGCCGCGCCCGCAGCGCACTCCCGAGGAGCGCGCGCGCGAGCGCGCCGAGCGCCGTGCCCGCAACGCGCGGCAGCGCCGGGCGTACCGCGAAAAGCTTCGCGCCAAGCGCGCCTCGCAGCCGCGCGAGACCCAGCCGCAGGCGCCGGTGGTGGCGGAGGCCCAGGTCACGGGCCGCAAGCGCACGCGCCAGGGCGTGGTCGTGTCGGCGAAGCCCGACAAGACGATCACCGTGCGCATCGACGTGGCGCGGCGCCACCGCACCTACAAGAAGATCGTGCGCGAGTCGTCGACCCTGCACGCGCACGACGAGCGCAACGAGGCGCATGAGGGCGACATCGTGCGCGTGATCGAGAGCCGACCGCTCAGCCGCACCAAGCGCTGGCGCCTGGTCGAGGTGGTGGAGAGGGCACGATGATCCAGCCGGAGACCCGACTCAAGGTTGCCGACAACACGGGCGCCCGCGAGATCCTCTGCATCCAGGTGCAGGGCGGCTCGAAGCGCCGCTACGCCGGCGTGGGCGACACGATCGTCGCCACCGTCAAGCAGGCGATCCCGCACGGGAGCGTGAAGAAGGGTGACGTCGTTCGCGCGGTGGTCGTCCGCACCCGCAAGGAGTTCGGCCGCGAGGACGGCACCTACATCGCGTTCGACGAGAACGCGGCGGTGCTGATCGACAACCAGCAGAACCCGCGCGGCACGCGCATCTTCGGCCCGGTGGCGCGCGAGCTGCGCGATCGGAACTTCATGAAGATCATCTCGCTCGCCCCGGAGGTGCTGTAGCCGTGGGAGCCATGAAGATCCGTCGCGACGACATGGTGAAGGTGATCGCCGGCAAGGCGAAGGGCCGCACCGGCCGCGTCCTGCGCGTCGACCCCAAGCGGGAGCGCGTGTACGTCGAGGGCGTCAACATGGTCAAGCGGCACCAGCGGCCGCGCACCCTCGCCGACACGCAGCGTGGGGGCGAGGTCGGCGGCGTGATCGAGCAGGAAGGCCCGATCCACGTCTCCAACGTGATGCTGCTCGACCCGAAGACCAACGAGCCGACGCGCGTGCGCATCGAGCGCCGCGACGGCCGGCGCGTGCGCATCGCCGCGAAGTCCGGGGAGGCGATCGACTGATGCCGGTCGCCGAGGCCAAGGTCGTGCCGCGCCTGAAGCGGCGCTACAACGAGGAGATCCTGCCGCAGCTCATGCAGCGCTTCGGCTACTCCTCGCCGATGCAGGCGCCGCGGCTCGAGAAGATCACGCTGAACATGGGCGTCGGCGACGCGAAGCAGGACTCGCGCGTCCTCGAGCAGGCCCAGGAGCAGCTCGCCACGATCGCCGGGCAGCGCCCGAGCGTGCGCCGCGCGCGCAAGTCGATCGCCGGCTTCAAGATCCGCGACGGCATGCCCGTGGGCGTGGCCGTGACGCTGCGCGGCGCGCGCATGTGGGAGTTCCTCGACCGGCTCACGTCGATCGCGATCCCGCGCATCCGCGACTTCCGCGGGCTCAGCCCGCGCTCGTTCGACGGCCGCGGCAACTACTCGATGGGCGTGCGCGAGCAGATCATCTTCCCCGAGGTCGACTACGACTCGATCGACCAGGTGCGCGGGCTCGACGTGGTGATCACGACGACCGCCGAGACCGACGAGGAGGCGTTCGCCCTGCTCGACGCGCTCGGCATGCCGTTCGCGCGCGAGGGTCGACCCGGGCAGGAGCAGGGCGAGTCCGGCGCCGGCAGCCCCGCGGGGGTCGCCGAGGCGGGCGGCGCCGCTGAGGAAGTGACCGACGAGCGCGCCGAGGTGGGCGCGAGCGACGAGAGCTAGAGGAGCTTCATGGCGAAGAAGTCACAGGTGGTGCGCCAGCAGCGCCCGCAGAAGTACAAGACGAGGGAGTACCATCGCTGCCGGCGCTGCGGCCGTCCGCGCGCCTTCTTCCGCAAGTTCGGCCTCTGCCGGATCTGCCTGCGCGAGGTCGCCCACGAGGGCTTCATCCCCGGACTCACGAAGTCGAGCTGGTAGCCACATGTCGATGACCGATCCCATCGCGGACCTCCTGACCCGCATCCGCAACGGGCTGCAGGCGGACCACGAGTACGTCGACGTGCCCGCCAGCAAGTTCAAGACCGAGATCGTCCGGATCCTGCGGGAGCAGGGCTACATCGAGGGCTACTCGGTCGAGCCCGCCAAGGTCGGCGAGGTGCTGCGCATCCGCCTCCGCTACACCGAGCACCGCCAGCCGGTGATCTCGGGGATCGAGCGCGTCTCGACCCCGGGCCGCCGCGAGTACGTCGGCGCCAGCGAGATCCCGAAGGTGCTGGGCGGCATGGGCACCGCGATCCTGTCCACCTCGAAGGGCGTCATGACCGGCCACGAGGCGCGCCGTGAGGGCGTCGGCGGCGAGGTCGTGGCGAAGGTCTGGTGATCGTCTCGTGAGCCGCATCGGCAAGCAGCCCATTCCCATCCCCGACTCGGTCACGGTGACGATCGAGCCGGAGCTCGTGCGCGTCAGCGGGCCCAAGGGCAACCTCGAGCAGCGCGTACCGCGCGACATCGAGGTCGAGCAGAGGGACGGCGAGGTGATCGTCCGCCGACCGACCGACCGCGGCGAGCACCGCGCGCTCCACGGGCTCACCCGCAGCCTCATCTTCAACATGGTCCAGGGCGTGACCCAGGGCTACGAGAAGCAGCTCCAGATCCAGGGCGTCGGCTACCGCGCGGCGCTCAAGGGCAAGGACATCGAGCTGTCCGTCGGCTTCTCGCATCCGGTGCAGATCAAGGCGCCGGAGGGCATCGAGTTCGAGGTGCCGCAGCCCACGCAGATCATCGTGCGGGGCATCGACAAGCAGGCGGTCGGCGAGGTGGCGGCGCGCATCCGCAAGGTGCGCCCGCCGGAGCCCTACAAGGGCAAGGGAATCCGCTATCAGGACGAGTACGTCGCCAGGAAGGTCGGTAAGCGCGCATGAGCACGGTCACGAAGCCGCAGAAGCGCCTGCGCCGCCGCCGGCGCGTGCGCGCGAAGGTCAGCGGCACCGCGGAGCGCCCGCGGCTGTCGGTGTTCCGCTCGAACCGGGGCATCCAGGCCCAGCTCGTGGACGACACGCGCGGCCACACGCTCGCGGCGGTCAACTGGATCGAGCCGGAGCTGCGCGGCCTGCAGCGGATGGAGCAGGCCAGGCGCGCCGGCGAGCTGATAGCCCAGCGGGCGAAGGAGGCGGGCATCGAGTCCTGCGTCTTCGACCGCGGCGGGTACCGGTACCACGGCCGCGTCAAGGCGCTCGCCGAGGGCGCGCGCGAGGGCGGCCTCCGGTTCTAGTCAAAGGCGCTTTAGGAACTCTTCGATACTCTCGGACGGACGCATGCCAGTACGCGACAGGACAGTTGACCCGAGCGGCTACGACCTGCAGGAGCGGGTCGTCGAGATCAACCGCGTGGCCAAGGTCGTCAAGGGCGGCCGCCGCTTCTCGTTCACGGCCCTCGTGGTCGTCGGCGACGAGCGCAGCGTCGTCGGGGTCGGGTACGGCAAGGCGAACGAGGTGCCGCTCGCGATCCAGAAGGGAGTCGAGCGCGCCAAGAAGAACCTCTTCCGGGTCCCGATGTACGGCACGACGATCACCCACGAGACGCTCGGCGTCTACGGCGCCGGCCGCGTGCTGCTGAAGCCCGCCTCGCCCGGTACCGGCGTGATCGCGGGCGGCGGGGTGCGCGCCGTGCTCGAGCTCGCCGGCATCCACGACGTGCTGTCGAAGTCGCTCGGCAGCCAGAACCCGATCAACCTCGTGAAGGCGACCGTCGCGGCGCTGCAGCAGCTGCGCAGCCCCGACGAGGTCGCCGAGCAGCGCGGGCTCACCGTCCAGCAGGTGCTCGGCGTCGACGGGCGCCGCAGCGGCGAGGGCGAGGGCGCCGACGAGCAGGCCGCCGCCGCGGAGGTGGGCGCCTGATGGCCACGCTGCGCATCACGCAGGTCAAGTCCTCCAACGGCGCCAACCGGAAGCAGCGCGGCACGCTGCAGTCGCTCGGGCTCGGCAAGATCGGGCGCACCACCGAGCGGCGCGATGACCCGACTGTGCTCGGCGCCATCCACGCCGTCCGCCATCTCGTGAAGGTCGAGGAGTCCTAGTCATGGCCGACGAGCTCATCGGTCTGCACAACCTCAAGCCCGCCCCCGGCTCCCGGCACCGGCGCAAGCGCGTCGGCCGCGGCGAGGGCTCGGGCCTCGGCAAGACGTCGGGCCGCGGCCAGAAGGGCGCCGGCGCCCGCTCCGGAAACAAGCGCAACAAGGCGTACGAGGGCGGCCAGATGCCGATCCACATGCGCCTCCGCAAGCTGCGCGGCCCGCACATGAAGAAGTCGATGCCGTTCGAGCCGTTCCGCACGTCCACCCAGCCGGTGAACCTGCGCGACCTCGAGGCCCGCTTCGACGACGGCGCCGAGGTCACGCCCGAGTCGCTCCGGGCCGTCGGGCTCGCGACGCGCAAGGGTGTCCCGGTCAAGGTGCTCGGCCAGGGCGAGATCTCGAAGAAGCTCACGGTTCGGGCGCACGCCTTCTCCAAGACCGCGCGCGAGAAGATCGAGGCAGCCGGCGGCAGCTGCGCGGTGCTCGACGACTAGCGAGGCCCATGCTCGGCACGTTCGTGAACGCGGTCCGGATCCCCGAGCTCCGGAAGAAGCTGCTGTTCACGGCCGCGATGCTCGCGATCTACCGCTTCGGCGCGTACATCCCGGCGCCCGGGATCAACGTCGACGCGGTCAAGTCGATCGAGGAGAGCTTCCAGGGCTCGAACGTCCTGGGCTTCCTCAACCTCTTCTCCGGGGGCAGCCTGCAGCGCTTCGCGATCTTCGCGCTCGGGATCATGCCCTACATCACCGCGTCGATCATCCTGCAGCTCCTGCAGGTGGTGGTGCCCTCGCTCGAGAAGCTCCGCAAGGAGGGCGAGGTCGGCCAGCAGAAGATCACGCAGTACACCCGCTACCTCACGGTGGGCCTCGCGTTCGCGCAGTCGATCGGCTACGTCTTCCTGTTCCGGACGTTCGGTAACAGCGCCAACACCGACGTGGTCGAGAACTTCGGCTTCGGCCGCGTCTTCCTGATCGTCATCACCCTCACGGCCGGCACGGTGCTGGTGATGTGGCTCGGCGAGCTGATCACCCAGCGCGGCATCGGCAACGGGATCTCGCTGATGATCTTCGCCTCGATCACCGCGCGGATCCCGCACGGCGTGCAGGCCTGGTGGACGAACCCGGACCAGATCTTCAAGGTGATGATGCCGTTCCTCGCGCTCGCGGTGATCGGCGCGATCGTGTTCATCCAGGAGGGCCAGCGGCGCATCCCTGTCCAGTACGCGAAGCGCGTCATCGGCCGCCGCATGTCGGGCGGCGGCTCCACCTACCTGCCGCTGCGCGTGAACATGGCGGGCGTGATCCCGGTGATCTTCGCGGCCTCGCTGATGGCCTTCCCGCCGACGGTCGGCGAGCTGATCCACACGCAGGCGGCGCGCGACTTCTCGGTCTTCTTCAACCCCAACGGGACCGCGTACATCATCGGCGAGTCGATCCTGATCGTGCTCTTCACCTACTTCTACACGGCGGTCACGTTCAACCCCGTGGAGCAGGCGGACAACCTGAAGAAGTACGGGGGCTTCATACCGGGCGTGAGACCCGGCCGGCCGACGGCCGAGTACCTCGACCGCATCCTCGCCCGCCTCACTTTCCCGGGCGCGCTCTACCTCGCCGCCATCGCGGCGCTGCCGACGATCCTCCTCAACCAGACCTCCGCGAACTTCTTCTTCGGCGGCACCTCGATCCTGATCGTTGTGGGCGTCGCGCTCGACACGATGAAGCAGCTCGAGGCGCAGCTGATGATGCGCAACTACGAGGGCTTCCTGAAGTAGGCCGCCGGGTGGTGTGCGGCCGAGCTCGGAGCGCGGCCGGAGCGCGGGCGCATTGCGGGCGCGGCCGAAGCTCGCCGGTTCGGCTCCGAACCGGTACGCTTCCGCGACTCGTGAGCGAGCTCAACCTCATTCTCCTCGGCCCCCCGGGCGCCGGCAAGGGGACCCAGGCCGAGCGTCTCGTCGCGGACTTCGACCTGCCGTACTACGCGACTGGAGACATCCTGCGCGCCGCCGTCAAGGACGGAACCGAGCTCGGTCGGCAGGCGAAGGAGTACATGGATCGCGGCGACCTCGTGCCGGACGAGGTCATCTGCGGCGTGATCATGGAGCGCGTCGACAGCGACGAGGCGCGCGACGGCTTCCTGCTCGACGGCTTTCCGCGCACCGTCGGCCAGGCGAACGTGCTCGAGCGGGGCCTCCAGGCGCTGGGCCGCCGCCTCACCGCGGCGCTGCTGCTCGACGTGCCCGACGACGAGGTCGTGCGGCGGCTCTCGGGCCGGCGCGTCTGCGTGAAGAGCGGCCACCTCTACCACGTGGAGTTCGACCCGCCGAAGCACGACGACGTCTGCGACCAGGACGGCTCCCGTCTGATCCAGCGCGACGACGACAAGCCCGAGACGATCCGCAGGCGGCTCGACGTCTACCACGAGCAGACGGCGCCGCTGATCGACTACTACGAGGAGCGCGGCATCCTGCGCCGCTTCCACGGCGGGCGCCCCCCCGGCGAGGTCCACGACCACATCCGCGCCTCGCTCGCGACCCTGCGCCTCGAGAACGAGCTCTGATCGCTCGAGGCCGGCGCGGCCGCCGCGTCTGCCACACTCTCGGGCGTGCCGATCGTCAAGAAGTCCCCGGAGGAGATCGAGAAGATGGCCGCCGCGGGCGAGATCCTCGCCCGCTGCCTCGCCCTGCTGCGCGACAAGACGCGCCCGGGGATCACGACCGCAGAGCTCGACAAGCTCGCCGAGCGCTTCATCCGCCGCAGCGGCGCCGAGCCGGCCTTCAAGGGCTACCGCGGCTTTCCCGGCTCGATCTGCGCGTCCCCGAACTCGATGGTCGTCCACGGCATCCCCGGCGACTACCGGCTCGAGCGCGGCGACATCCTCTCGATCGACGTCGGCGTCGTGCTCGACGGCTGGGTGGCGGACGCCGCGGTGACCGTGCCGGTCGGGCGGGTGAGCCCCATCGCGCACCGCCTGCTCGACACGACGCGCGCGGCGCTGTTCGCGGGCATCGACCTGTGCGTCGCCGGCAACCGCCTGGGGGACGTGTCGCACGCGATCCAGCAGCGGGTCGAGCAGGAGGGGTTCTCGGTGGTGCGCTCGCTCGTGGGCCACGGCATCGGCCGCGACATGCACGAGGACCCGCAGATTCCCAACTTCGGAGATCCGGACACCGGCCCGCGCCTCGAGGAGGGCATGGTGCTCGCGATCGAGCCGATGGTGAACGTGGGCGCCCATCCGATCCGCATGGGCGCGGACAACTGGTCGGTGTTCTCGCAGGACGGCTCGCTGGCCGCCCACTTCGAGCACACCGTCGCGATCACGTCGGAGGGCCCGCGCATCCTCACGCCCTGGCACCTCGAGGAGGCACGCCGTGCCGCCTGAGCGTGGATGCGCCAAGTTTGTCCGATCGGGCCGCAGCTCACCGCTGAGCCGCTCCCGCGAATCGACCCTGCTACTCTCTTAGCCCGCAGTCGGGCGCAGAGCCGTCTCCTGGGCTTTGCGCTCTTCCTCTGTCTGAGCGAACGGAAAGCGGAGCATGAAGGTCCGAGCATCGGTCAAGCCCATGTGCGAGAAGTGCAAGATCATCCGCCGTCACGGCGCTGTGCTCGTGATCTGCCAGAACCCGCGGCACAAGCAGCGTCAGGGCTAGCGCGGAGCAGAACTCTTGGCACGAATCGCAGGAATCAACATCCCGCTCAACAAGCGCGTAGAGATCGGGCTGACCTACATCTACGGCGTCGGCCGCTCCACCTCGCGTCGCATCCTCGACCAGGCGGGGATCCACCCGGACACCTACGTCCGCGAGCTCACCGACGACGAGGTCGCCAAGCTCCGCGACGCGATCGACGGCGACCTCACGGTGGAGGGTGACCTCCGCCGCGAGCGCTCGCAGAACGTCAAGCGCCTGATGGAGATCGGCTGCTACCGGGGCCTTCGCCACCGCCGCGGTCTCCCCGTGCACGGGCAGCGCACGAAGACCAACGCGCGCACGCGGAAGGGCCCGAAGCGGATGCAGGTCGCCGGCAAGAAGAAGGTGAAGAAGTAGTGGCGCAGCAGAGGCCCGCACGCGGCCGCGGCCGCCGCAGGGTGAAGAAGAACATCCCCTTCGGCCAGGCCCACATCAAGACGAGCTTCAACAACACGATCGTGTCGCTGACCGACAAGGACGGCAACGTGATCGCCTGGGAGTCCGCCGGCGGCGCCGGCTTCAAGGGCTCCCGCAAGTCGACCCCGTTCGCGGCTCAGGTCACCGCCGACGCCGCCGCCAAGAAGGGCATCGAGCAGGGGCTCCAGAAGGTCGAGGTCTTCGTGAAGGGCCCCGGCTCGGGCCGCGAGACCGCGATCCGCTCGCTCCAGGCCGCCGGCCTCGAGGTCACGAGCATCCGCGACGTCACCCCGCAGGCCCACAACGGCTGCCGTCCCCGCAAGCGGAGGCGCGTCTGATGGCGCGGGATCGCAGCGCGCAGTGCAAGCAGTGCCGTCGGGAGGGCATCAAGCTCTACCTCAAGGGTGAGCGCTGCCTGACCGACAAGTGCGGCGTCGAGCGGCGCTCCTACCCGCCGGGCGAGCACGGCCGCGGGCGTCAGAAGCAGTCCGAATACCGGCTGCAGCTGCGCGAGAAGCAGAAGGCCCGCCGCTTCTACGGAGTGCTCGAGAAGCAGTTCCGCAGCTACTACGAGAAGGCGAGCCGCCAGCCGGGCGTGACCGGCGAGAACCTGCTCCGCCTGCTCGAGACGCGCTTCGACAACGTGCTCGTGCGGCTTGGGTTCGCCGCTTCGCGCCGGCAGGCCCGTCAGCTGATCCTGCACGGTCACTGGACCATCAACGGCCGCCGGGTCAACATCCCCTCCTACCAGGTGCGGCCCGACGACGTGATCGCGCTCAAGGCCAGCTCGAAGCCCGGCGCGCAGCAGATCATCCGCGACGCCACGGAGCTCACGTCCGCCGTCCCCGCCTGGCTCCAGGCGGACCACGACGGCCTGACGGCGAAGGTCCTGCGGCTGCCGGAGCGCGCGGAGATCGATACGCCCGTGCAAGAGCAGCTCATCGTCGAGCTGTACTCCAAGTAGTCATTTTGTAAGGCGCCGCCGCCCAAGCCCGGGGCGGCTTCGCGCGGCGCCACCCGAAGCGAAGGAAGCCATCCATGCTCGAGTTCCAGACTCCCCAGATCTCCGCCGAGAAGGTGGAGGAGAACCACGGCACGTTCACGATCGAGCCGCTCGACCGCGGCTTCGGCTACACCTTCGGCAACTCGCTTCGCCGCGTGCTCCTCTCCTCCCTCGCGGGCGCGGCCGTCACCAGCGTGCGCATCGAGGGCGTGGCTCACGAGTTCTCGACGATCTCGGGCGTGAAGGAGGACGTGACCGACATCGTCCTCAACCTCAAGGAGATCGTGTGCCGCATGCACACCGACGCCGCCGAGGTCGAGGTGCCGCTCGTCGCCACCGGCCCCGGTGAGATCACCGCGAAGGACATCGACCTTCCCTCGGGCGTCGAGATCCTGAACCCGGACGCGCACATCGCGACCCTCGAGAAGAAGACCAAGCTCGAGATGTACCTGACGATCGGGCGCGGCCGCGGCTACTCCCCCGCCGAGGACAACAAGAGCGACGACCAGCCCATCGGCGTGATCCCGATCGACTCGATCTTCTCGCCGGTGAAGCGCGTCGCCTACCAGGTCGAGGCCGCACGCGTCGGCCAGCGGACCGACTACGACAAGCTCACGCTCGACATCGAGACCGACGGCTCGGTCGAGCCCCAGGCCGCGCTGCGGGAGGCCGCCGAGATCCTGATCCAGTCGCTCGCGATCTTCACCGACGCCGACCGGCTCGAGGAGCTGCGCGGCGGCCACGACGGCGGCGAATACGGCCGACTCGCGGACTCGCAGGCCGGCAGCCGTGCCCCCGACGGCATGGACGACATCCTGATCGAGGAGCTCGAGCTCGGCGTCCGCTCCTACAACTGCCTCAAGCGCGCCGGCATCCAGACGGTCGGCGAGCTGCTGCAGAAGTCGGAGTCCGAGCTCGCCGCGATCCCCAACTTCGGCCGCAAGTCGATCGAGGAGGTCGTGGAGACCCTCGAGGCCCGCGGTCTGCACCTCCGGCAGGCGTAGGGCTCGGCCGGTTCTCTAGACTGCCACCGTCATGCGCCACCAGAGGGACCGCAACAAGCTCAGCCGCAGCGCCGCTCACCGCAAGGCGCTGCTGCGCAACCTCTCGCGGGAGGTGATCGAGCACGAGCGGATCAAGACCACGGAGGCGAAGGCGAAGGCGGTCAAGCCCGAGCTCGAGAAGCTGATCACGCTCGCGAAGCGCGGCGACATCCACGCCCGCCGGCAGGCTGCCGCCGCGCTCGGCCAGTCCGACGCGGAGATCAAGGGCATCGTCCACAAGCTGTTCGAGGAGATCGCTCCGCGCTACGCGGACCGTCCCGGCGGCTACACGCGCATCCTGAAGCTCGGTCCGCGCCGCTCGGACGCGACCGAGATGGTCTTCCTCGAGCTGGTGTAGCGCCAGGGGCGTCCGGTGGACGTCGACGCCCTCAAGGAGCAGGCGCGCCACGGCTGGAGTCAGGGTGAGTACGCGCCGATCTCCGCCCTCCTGCGGCCGGCGGCGTCCGTGCTCGTGGACGAGTGCGCGATCTCCGCGGGCCAGGAAGTGCTCGATGCCGGCGCCGGCGACGGGAACGTCGCGATCGCTGCGGCCGCCGAGGGCGCGTCCGTCACCGCCTGCGACATCACGCCGCTGATGATCGAGCGCGGGAGGGCGCGCAGCGCGGCTGAGGGCGTCGACATCCGCTGGGTCGAGGGAGACGTCGAGGCGCTGCCGTTCCCCGACGAGTCGTTCGAGTGCGTGACCTCCGCGTTCGGGCTCTTCCTCGCGCCGCGGCCCGCGGTCGCCGCCGCGGAGGTCTTCCGCGTGCTCCGCCCCGGCGGGACGTTCGGCATGACGGCCTGGACGCCCGACGGCTTCATGGGCCGGGTGTTCGCCGAGGGCCGTCGCTTCGACCCGCCGCAGGCAGAGCCCGTTCCTGTGTCGACCGAGTGGGGCGACGAGCCGATCGCACGCTCGCGGCTCGAGGGCCTCGCGAGCTCGGTGCGCTGTGAGCGGCGCACGCTGCGCTGGGAGTTCGCCTCCTCGCAGGAGTGCTGGGAGCGGCTCGGGTCGGCGGGGCCGGCCGCCGCCCGGCGGCGCTCCGCCGCCGCGGCGCGCAGCCTCGAGGAGATGCGCTCCGCAGTCATGGGCGTGATCTCGGCGCTCGACCAGGGCGGCGCCGGCGCGGTCGTGATCGAAGCCGAGTACCTGCTGACGGTCGCGCGCAAGCGCGGTTAGGCCCTGACCGCCCGCCTCCTGATCGAGTACGACGGCTCGGGCTTCGCGGGCTGGGCGCGCCAGCCCCGGCTGCGGACGGTGCAGGGGGAGCTCGAGACGGCCCTCGCGGCGGTGACGCGGCGCGAGGTCCGCCTCACCGTCGCCGGGCGCACGGACGCCGGCGTGCACGCGCGCGGGCAGGTGGCGAGCCACGAGGGCGAGCCCGCTCCCGCGCGCGCGCTCAACGCGCTCCTCCCCGACGACATCGCGGTGATCGCGAGCGAGCGCGCGCCCGACGGATTCGACGCGCGCCGGGACGCGCGCTCCCGCCTCTACCGCTATCGCGTGCTCGCACGCGACGCGCCCAGCCCGTTCGAGCGAGGCCGCGCGCTGCACTGGCCGCACCCCGTCGACCGCGACGCGCTGCGCGCGTGCGCCGCGGCCCTCGTCGGGACCCACGACTTCACGGCGTTCACCCCCACGCAGACCGACCACGTGCGCTTCGAGCGCGACGTCATCCGCGCGGAGTGGGTCGAGGCGGGCGACGGCGCGCTCGAGTTCTGGATCGAGGCCGACACGTTCATGCGCCACATGGTCCGAACGCTCGTGGGAACGATGCTCGGCGTGGCGCGCGGGCGCTTCGACGTGGCCTGGTTCGAGCGGCTGCTGGAGGGTCGGCCGCGCTCGGAGGCAGGCGACACCGCGCCGGCGCACGGGCTGTACCTCGAGGCCGTTCGCTACTAGCTGCGCCCCCCCGCACGGGGGCGAATCGGCCCAGCGCCGCCACTATTCTCAGAGTCCGGAATGAAGGTGCTGCTCACCAACGACGACGGGATCTCGGCGCGCGGCCTGCACGCGATGCGCCGCTCGCTGCTCGAGGTGCCGGGCATCGAGCTCGCCGTGATCGCGCCGGACTCGAACCGCAGCGCCACCGCCCGCAGCATCACGACCCGCCACCCGCTGTGGGTCGAGCAGGTCGAGTTCGGGGACGGCACGAGCGGCTACGCGACCGACGGCACGCCCGTCGACTGCGTGCGCTTCGCGGCGCTCGGGCTCGTCGAGTTCCAGCCGGAGCTGATCGTGTCGGGCATCAACCATGGCTCGAACCTCGGCGACGACATCACCTATTCCGGCACGGTCGCGGCCGCGCTCGAGGGCGCCGTGCTCGGCATCCCCGCGATTGCGGTCTCGCAGCAATCCGACCGCCGGCAGCTCGACTTCCGCGAGGAGGGGGAGTTCCACTTCGACGAGGTGGCGGCGTTCGTGGCGCGGATCGTCGAGGAGCTCGACGAGGTGCCGATCCCCGAGGGGACGCTCCTCAACGTCAACGCGCCCGCCGGCGACGCGAAGGGCGCCCGCGTGTGCCGCCTCGGCAAGCGGATCTACCGCGACCGCCTCGAGCTCGCCGAGGAGGAGGGCGGCCGGCGCCGCTACCGCATCTACGGAGACGACCCCTCCTACCACGAGGAGGAGGGCACGGACTTCGCTGCGATCGCCGACGGATGCATCGCCGTCACGCCGCTGCACTTCGACCTGACCGCGGACCGGGCGATCGACGAGCTCGCCGCCTTCGACCTCGACCGACTGCTCGCCCCTGCCGCCCGTGAGGTCGAGTAGCCTCGAAGAGCGCGCGGCGGAGCTCCGCCGCGAGATCGAGTTCCACAACCACCGCTACTACGTCCTCGACGATCCGGTCATCTCGGACGCCGAGTACGACGCGCTGCTGAACGAGCTGCGCGACCTCGAGCGCGAGCACCCCGAGCTGCTCACGCCCGACTCGCCCACCCAGCGCGTGGGCGCGCCCCCGCTCGAGAAGTTCGAGCAGGTGCGGCACCTGCAGCCGATGCTCTCGCTCGCCAACGCGCGCAACGAGGAGGAGCTGCGCGCGTGGGACAAGCGGGTGCGCAACCTGCTCGCGAAGGCCGGCATCGACCCCTCGAGCGTCGAGTACGTGACCGAGCCGAAGATCGACGGCCTCGCGATCTCGCTCGTGTACGAGCAAGGTGTGCTGGTGCGCGGCGCGACGCGCGGCGACGGCGAGGTCGGTGAGCAGGTGACGCAGAACCTGCGCACGATCAAGGCGATACCGCTGCGGGTCGAGGGCGCGCCCAGGCTGCTCGAGGTGCGCGGCGAGATCTACCTGCCGCGCTCGGCGTTCGCGCGGCTCAACGAGCAGCGCGCCGAGGCGGGCGAGCCGACGTTCGCGAACCCGCGCAACGCCGCGGCGGGCTCGATCCGGCAGCTCGACCAGGCGGTGGCCGCATCGCGCCCGCTCTCGATCTGGTGCTACGGCGTCGGCGCGGTAGAGGGGCTGTCGATCGACCGCCACTCCGAATGGCTCGAGTGGCTGCGCGAGCACGGCTTCAAGGTCAGCCCCGACGTGTCGGTGCACACGGACATCGACGCGCTCGCGGCCGCCTGCCGCGAGTGGGAGGAGCGGCGCGAGTCGCTCGACTACGAGATCGACGGGGTCGTGGTGAAGGTCAACGACCTCGCGATGCAGCGCGCGCTCGGGGTCGTGGGCCGCGAGCCGCGCGGCGCGATCGCCTGGAAGTTCGCGCCGATGACCGCCACGACCAAGCTGCGCTCGATCGGCTGGAACGTGGGCAGGACCGGGCACATGGTCCCGTTCGCGAACCTCGAGCCGGTGCAGGTCTCCGGCGTGACGGTGAAGCTCGCCACGCTGCACAACGAGGAGGACCTGCGCCGCAAGGACGTGCGCCCCGGCGACGAGGTCGTCGTGATGCGCGCGGGGGACGTGATCCCCCAGGTCGTGTCGCCGACTCCCGCGGCGCAGCGCAACCCGCGGCGCGAGCCGCCGGAGTCCGCGCACCCGCCCACCCACTGCCCCGCCTGCGGGACGCCCACGGTGAAGCCGGAGGGCGGCGTCTGGACGATCTGCCCCAACC
>JADGHQ010000007.1 GCA_019683805.1 Thermoleophilaceae bacterium | reverse complement strand
GACGTGCCAGACGAGCGAGACGCTACGGCTCGCCTGTTCTTGCCGCCTCGCGGCACAGATGAGTCCTGTACGGTGCCGCGAACCGGAAATCCCGCCGTAAGGATTCTCGGGAGCGCGCCCGAGAGGATTCGAACCTCTGACCTTCGGTTCCGTAGACCGACGCTCTATCCAGCTGAGCTACGGGCGCAGCGGGAGTGAAGGGTAGCCGCTCGATCCGAGAGCGTCCTCCCGGGCCGCCTGCGGGCCCCGGCCGGTGTTTTCGGGCGGCGTTTGCAAGACTCGGGTCATGGGCGCGGAGGATCAGGGCCAGCGGCCCGACCGGGAGGGCGAAGGCCCGGCGCCGCTCGAGGGAGCGCCGCCCGCGCCGCCGGTACGGGCCGAGGAGCTGGCGCGCCTGCGGGACGTGAGCTTCCCGGTCGGCCTGCGGGGCTACGACCGCGACCAGGTGGACGCCTACGTGCGACGCGTCAACCGCGTGATCGCGGAGCTCGAGGTGAGCCGCACGCCGCAGTCGGCCATCAGGCACGCGCTCGAGCAGGTGGGTGAGCAGACGCGCGGGGTCCTCGAGCAGGCGAACGAGTCCGCGGAGCGGATCACCGCCGCCGCCGACGCGAGGGCGGACGAACTGATTCGCCAGGCCGAGCGGGACGCGATCGAGATCCGGGCCGACTCCCAGCGCCGCGTGGCCCACCTCGACGCCGAGGTCGAGTCGATCTGGCAGGAGCGGGAGCGGCTGCTCGAGGACATCCGGCAGCTCGCCGACCGCCTCATGGAGATCGCCGACGAGGCGAGCCGCAGGTTCCCCGCGGCGCCCGCCGGCGCGCCGCCCACTGCCGCCGGGCCGCCGCAGGCGGACGACGACCCGACCGCCCGCCTCGACCGGGACGACGGCGACGACGAAGGCGAGACCCCCGACCGGGCCTGGTAGGCCCGCGCGCCATGGCCCGCCTCTTTCCCTTCGCCGGCTTCGGCGCGCGCGACATCGCCATCGACCTCGGCACCGCGAACACGCTCGTGTACGTGCGCGGCCGCGGCATCGTCGTGTCGGAGCCGTCGGTCGTCGCGATCGACTCCCAGACCGGCGAGGTGCACGCCGTGGGCGAGGAGGCGCGCCGCATGATCGGCCGCACGCCCGCCTCGATCTCGGCGATTCGCCCGCTCCGCCACGGCGTGATCGCCGACTTCGACGTGACCGAGAAGATGCTCCGCTACTTCATGCGCAAGATCGACCAGCGGCGCATGTCGCGGCCGCGGCTCGTGATGTGCGCGCCGAGCGGCGTCACCGACGTCGAGAAGCGCGCGGTGATCGAGGCCTCGTTGTCGGCCGGCGCGCGCCAGGTCCACCTGATCGAGGAGCCGATCGCGGCCGCGATAGGCGCGGGCATCGCGATCGACGAGCCGGTGGGGAACATGGTCGTCGACGTGGGCGGCGGCACGAGCGAGGTGGCGGTCATCTCGCTCGGCGGCATCGTCTGCTCGCGCTCGGTCCGCACGGGCGGGTACGAGCTCGACGAGGCGATCGCCGCGTACGTCAAGCGCAAGCACGGGATCGCGATGGGCGAGCGGACCGCCGAGGACATCAAGCTCGAGATCGGGTCGGCCTGCTCCCTCGAGCGCGAGTCGGAGATGGAGGTGCGCGGACGCGACCTGTTGTCGGGCCTCCCCAAGCAGGTGATGCTCAGCTCCGAGGAGGTCCGGGAGGCCATAGCCGAGCCGCTCCAGGACATCGTCGACGCTGTCAAGGACACGCTGGAGGAGACGCCGCCCGAGCTCGCGGCCGACATCGCCGATCGCGGCATCCTGCTCGCGGGCGGCGGCGTCCTGCTCGAGGGGTTCGACGAGCGCATCCGCCGGGAGACGGGCATGCCCGCCAACCTGGCGGACTCGCCCCTCACGTGCGTGGCCGTCGGCTCGGGGCGCTCCCTCGACGAGTTCGACGCGATCGCCAAGAGCGACGCACGCGCCGCAAAGCGCGCGGCTCAGCGCCGCGCGAGCGCGCGGGCGAGCGTCCGCTGACCCGCGACCGCGCGCCTGACCCACACCTGGCGGCGGCCCGGCGTCGACCCGGACCGGCGTCGGCCAAGGAGACGGGGGCCGCCACTGCGCCGGAGGGGGGTAGAGGGGCGGCCCCCGGACTCGCGTCTCCTTGGGGGGAGGGACGGTGGCGTTCTCCTGGCCTCCCGCCGTCCCAACCGGCTGGGAGCCTTACGCGCGCGCCGGCGCGAGGCAATGGGAGAGGCGCGAACTACCCCCAACCGGGGGGTGTGCGCCGGGCGAAGCTCAGCCCGACGCCGCGCGGGGGCTCGGCGCGAGCACCGCCTTTATCGCCTGGTTCGAGGCCTCGTCCGGCGACTCGCCGATCACCGTCGCGGGGCGCTCGAAGCGCTCGAGCGCGAGCGCGAGCGGCTCGGCGCGCAGCGTCCCCTCCCCATAGGGCAGGTGCGCCTTCTCGTTGCGGTTCGCGAAGCTGATGTCCGAGAAGTGGATGTGGAAGGGCGCGTCGGGCGGGAGCACCGCGTCGGCGCGCGCGAGGGCCGCCTCGAAGACGCCGGGCTCGCTGAAACCGCCGTCGGTGACGGCGTGCAGGTGCGCGAAGTCGACCACCGGGTGGACCCAATCGACCCGGGCCGCGATCTCCACAACGTCGTCGAGCGTGCCGAGCTCGCGCACCCTCCCCATCACCTCGACGCCGAAGGGCACGGCCCGGCGCTTGCGCTCGAGCCGCGCGCGCAGCTCCCCGAGCTGCTCGACCACGGCGTCGATGGCCTGCTCGCGCCCGCGCCCGAGCAGGAAGCCGGGGTGGATCACCACGAGCTCCGCGTGCGCCGCGACGGCGATGCCCGCGGAGTGGTCGAGCATCCCGATCGCCATCCGGTGCTTCTTCCCCCCCGGCTCGAGGTGGCCGAGGAACGCCGGGATGGGCGCGTGCACCGAGAGCGCGATCCCGTTGGCGCGCGCGAGCGCGCCCAGGCGCTCCGCGTAGGGCCAGTCCATCCAGAAGCCGCCGGCGAAGTCGATCTCGCAGGCGGTGTAGCCGCGCGCGAGGAGCAGCTCTAAGGCCTCCTCCGCGCTCGCTCGGGATGGCATGCCCGAGGGGCCGAAGCGGATCTTCCCCATGGGAGAACGTTACGCGCTGGTCCGCGGCTCGGCGTCTCCCGCCGCGGCGCGCGGCGATGCTACGGAGAGGGCGGGATTCGAACCCGCGATGGAGCTTGCGCCCCATACTCGCTTAGCAGGCGAGTGCCTTCAGCCACTCGGCCACCTCTCCCGGGCGAGGTTGCGATTCTAGGGGCTGTCCGAGCCCCTCGACCACGTTTCGGCGTTGGGGCCGCGCCCACGGCTTGCGGCCCGGCGCCAACCGGCTTTGCAGACGCGCCGCGACGGGTAACACTGACTGCGACCGATATCGCCTTCGTTCGAGCGACACCCCAGATCATTCGGAGGACGATGGCCGCAGAGCTTGAGACGCACCCCCGGATCGAGGCGCTCATCGCGCGTGGGGAGGAGGAGGGCTGCGTGAGCCTGTCAGAGGTTGCAGACGCGATCGCCGAGCTCGGGCTGGACGACGAGCTGGGATCGGACCTGGTCGACTTGCTCGAGGAACGCGGCATCAGGGTCTCCGACGACTGCGCTCGCGAGACCGTCGAGCCGACGCGCTACTCGAACGACGGCCTCGCCGGCAGCACGACCGACGCGCTCCAGCTCTTCCTCAACGAGGTGCGGCGCTACCCGCTGCTGACGGCCGCCGAGGAGGTCGAGCTCGCCAAGCGCATCGAGCGCGGCGACATGGAGGCCAAGGAGCAGATGATCAACTCGAACCTGCGCCTCGTCGTCTCGCTCGCGAAGAAGTACCAGGGGCACGATCTCTCGCTGCTCGACCTGATCCAGGAGGGGATCTTCGGGCTGATCCGCGCGGCCGAGAAGTTCGACTGGAGGATGGGCTACAAGTTCTCGACCTACGCCACCTTCTGGATCCGCCAGGCGATCCAGCGCGGCGTGGCGAACAAGGCGCGCACGATCCGGATCCCCGTGCACATCGGCCAGCGCGAGCGCAAGATCGCCCGCATCGAGGCAGAGCTGGGCGCGGAGCTGGGGCGCGAGCCGAGCGACGAGGAGATCGCGGCCAGGGCCGAGCTGCCGCCCGAGCAGGTGCGCGAGGTGCGCGACGCCGCGCGCACGATCACGAGCCTCGACCGCCCCGTCGGCGAGGAGCCCGAGGGCGCCTCCCTGGGCGATCTGCTCGCAAGCGACGAGCCCCCGCCCGAGGAGGAGGTCAGCCTCAGCCTGCGCCAGCAGTCGCTCCGCAGGGCGCTCGAGCAGCTGCCGGAGCGCGAGCGCGACGTGGTGAAGCTGCGCTACGGCATCAACGGGGACGACCCCACGCCGCTGCGCGAGACCGGGCGCCGGCTCGGGCTCTCGCCCGAGCGGGTGCGCCAGCTCGAGGCCAGGGCTCTCGAGCGCCTCGCGCGCACGCGCGAGGTAGAGGCCCTGCGCGAGGCCGCGTAGGCACCGCCGTGGCGGCGGGCCGCCGGCGCCCCGGGCCGCCGGCGCGTCCGCGCCTCAGCGCGCCCCCGCCGCCCGCCGCCCGCGGAGCCCCTGCACGAGGCTCCAAGCCGACACGAGCGCCCACACCGCTTCGAGCAGCACGAAGCCCCACTGCTCCTCGTGCACCGCGAGCACGGCGAGCACCGCCGAGCCGACGAGGTTGAGGATCAGGTAGACGCGCGACCGCGTCGACATCACCTCGACCTGCGCCGCCGCGAAGGCGGCGAGGATCAGCAGCGCGCCGATCACCTGGAGAACCTGGTCCATGGCGCCGGAGGCTAGCGCCCTCCCTGCCCCGGTCCGGGGCGGGCGCGCCGCCGCGGCGGACCTCCCCGCGCCGACGGCGCCGCGCTCGGGCTAGAGGGTGGCCGTGATCGTGCCGCCCTTCGCGTTCAGCACGTACCACAGCGCGCCGAACTGGTTGAGGCCCTGGCCGGTCGTGTCGCCGGGCGCCGCGTCGCCTGCGTAGTAGTAGAGCGGGTGCCCGTTGTAGGTGACCTCGGTGCTCCCGTCCGAGCGCTTGGTCGTGCCGAGCAGGGACGCCTGCACGCCGGCGCCGGCCTTCGGCTTGCCGGACGTCTTGAACGGCGGCCACGCGGCGGCGCATGCGCCCGAGCACGTGCTCGACGAGCCCGTGTCCTTCTGGAACAGGTAGAGCGTCATGCCCTTCGAGTCGACGAGGAACGTCCCCGACGCGCCGTTGCGCAGGTTCACGGTCGCGGCCCCGCTGGTCGTGCCGCCGCCACCGCCGTAGCGCGAGCTACCCTGGCTCGAGCTCGAGCCGGCGCTGGTACCGCTGCTGCCGCCGCCGCTGCTGCCGCAGCCGATCGCCGCCGCCGCAATCCCGAGCGTGACGGGCACGGCGAGCATCCTCCGGTTCATCGCACGCCTCCTTTTCGGTTGCGATTGGGAGGACGCGGCCGCGCGGCCGTTCCGTTTATGCGCTTCGTAAAGGTTCGCGCGGCGTCGCCCGGCTCGCCTCTCAGCGGAGGGGGAGGGATTCGAACCCTCGAGGCCGGTCGACCCGGCCCAGCGGTTTTCAAGACCGCCGCATTCGACCGCTCTGCCACCCCTCCGGGATCCAGGGCTAGAGCCTAGCCGCGCCCGCCCGGGCGCGGTCCCCTCGGCTCCGCGGGCTGCCGCCCCCCGGCGTCCCGGCCGAGCCGCAGGCCCTAGCGGCGCTCCGCCGAGAGCGTCGCCGGCGCGCCGTAGCGCTGGAGCACCTCGGGCACGGCGATCGTCCCGTCGTCCTGCTGGTGGTTCTCTACGACGGCGATGATCGTGCGCCCGACCGCCACCGCTGTCCCGTTGAGCGTGTGCACCTCCGCGGGCCTGCCGACGTCGGGCCGGTAGCGGATGCCCAGGCGCCGCGCCTGGTAGTCGGTCGTGTTCGAGCAGGAGGTGAGCTCGCGGAAGCGTCCCTGGCCGGGCAGCCACGCCTCGAGGTCGTACTTCTTCGCGGCGGACGCGCCCAGGTCCCAGGCCGGGATGTTCACCACCCGGTAGGGGACCTCGAGCGCCTGCAGCAGCTCCTCCTCGATCGAGAGCAGGCGCTCGTGCTCCTCGCGCGACGCCGAGGGCTCGACGAACGCGAACATCTCGACCTTGTCGAACTGGTGCACGCGGAAGATGCCGCGCGTGTCCTTGCCCGCCGCGCCTGCCTCGCGGCGGAAGCAGGTGGAGAAGCCCGCATAGCGGATCGGGAGCCTGCCCTGGTCGAGGATCTCGCCCGCGTGCAGCGAGGCGAGCGGGACCTCGGAGGTGCCGGCGAGGTAAAGGTCGTCGTCCGGCACGCGGTAGATCTGCTCCTCGGTGTCCGGCAGGAAGCCGGTGCCGAAGAGCGCCTCCTCGCGCACGAGCACCGGCGGGACGACCGGCGTGAACCCCTTGGCGACGAGCACGTCGAGCGCCCAGCGCACGAGCGCGAACTCGAGCAGCACCACGTCGCCCATCAGGTAGGCGAAGCGCGAGCCCGACACCTGCGCGGCCGACTCCATGTCGACCATCCAGCCGAGCAGCTCGAGATGGTCGCGGCCCTCGCGGCCGGCCTCTCCGACCTGGCGCAGGACCTCCTCCTCGCGCTCGGGCGCGGACTCGTCAGCGAGGTTGGGCAGCGACGCCATCAGCCCGTCGCGGCGCTCGCGCACCTCGCGCTCCTCCGCCTCGAGCTCCTTGATCCGCTCGCCCAGCGCGCGCACCGCGGCGATCGCCTCCTGCGGGTCCCCGCCCGCCTTCTTCGCCTCGCCGATGCGCTCGCTCGCGGCCTTGCGCTCGGCACGCAGGCCCTCGAGCTCGGGCAGGATCTCGCGGCGCCGGCGGTCGAGCGCGAGCACGTCGTCGAGGCGCTTGCCGGCGTCCTCGAGACCGCGCCGCTCGAGCGCGGCGCGCACACGCGCTGCGTCCTGCCGGATCAGATCGAGATCCAGCACGGGGCCGCTAGGGCGTCGTGCCGCCCTGCGCTGCCTGCGCCTTCGAGCCCGCGTACTTCGCCACGAACTCGGCCACCTGCTTGGCCTGCTCGCCGACGACGATGTTGGCTGGCATGATCGCCCCCGAGAAGCCGCCGTTGCGGATTGCGAACAGCACGCTCTCCACGTTCTCGCGGCGGAAGTCGAGGTTGGGGCCGTCGGTGCGCTCCTTGTCCTTCACCTCGCCGGCCGGCGTGGACCCGCGCGCGGCCGCGGGCGTGAGCGTGTGACAGCCCGAGCAGCGCTCGTTGAACAGCACGGCGCCGCTGTGGATCGGCGTACCGGGCTTCTCCGCAACCTGGAGGTGCTGGCTTCCGCAGGCGCCGAGCACGAGCGCGGAGACGCCCGCGAGGCAGGCGGCTACGGTGGTCTTGGGCCGGATCACGGCCGCGCATGTTATCCGCAGCCCTGCCGAGGCTGCCTCGACGTCGCGCGCGGCGGCAGGAAGGGTCGGCTGCGCGCAGAAAGCCCCACCTGCCCCGGCGGCGGCCGTGGACGACCGGACAATGCGATGGACACGCCGACGGTCGTCCTGCATCGGCGGCGATAAAGGCCGCTGCCGGGGCCTCCCTACGAGAGCCGCTTCGCGAAGCGCAGCGTCGTGCCGGTCGGGCCCGACCTGATGTCGACCTCGTCCATGAGCTGCCCGAGGAACGCGAGGCCGCGGCCGCGCTCGGGCAGCGCTCCGCGCGGGGCGATGCGGGGCACGAAGCTGCCCGTGTCGGTCACGTAGAAGGCGAGCGAGGCGCCCTCGGCGACTGCGCGCACGCGCACCAGGTCATCACTCCCCCGCGAGCCGTGCTCGACAGCGTTCGCCACGGCCTCGCTGGCGGCCATCTTGATCTGGTAGCGGGCCTCCTCCGAAAACCCGAGGGCGGCGGCGCACGAGTCGGCGAAGTCGCGCGCCTCCGGGAGCCGGGAGAGGTCGGCGGTGATGCAGACCTCCGCCTCGCGGAATCCTTTTCCAGATAGGGTCATCTTGTGCCGCCCGTCGCGACCCGCAACATGCCCGGCGAGCCCGATATAGCCGCCTACCGCGCTGCAATCAGCCATTTTGCCACCGGTGTGACGGTCGTCACCGCGAGTAGCGCGGACGGTCCCGCCGGACTCACCGCGAACGCCGTCTGCTCGCTCTCGCTCGAGCCCCTGCTGATGATCGTCTGCCTGGACCTGGGCTCGCGCACCCTCCAGGTGGTGCGCCGGGCGCGACGGCTGGCCGTGAACGTGCTCGCGCGGGACCAGCAGGAGCTCGCCGCGTCGTTCGCGAGCAAGGCTCCCGAGGCCGAGAAGTTCCGCGGCGTCGGCTGGCGCGAGCTCGACGGAGCCCCGGTCCTGGACGGCGTCGTGGCCTGGCTCGTCGGCGAGGTGCGCGAGCTCCTCCCCGGCGGCGACCACGTGATCGGCGTCGCCGAGGTCTCCTCGGTGGGGGCGCCCGGGGGCGAGCCGCTCGTCTACTACCGCGGCGGCTACCACTCGCTCGCGAGCTAGGCCGACCGGTCGCCGGCGGCTAGAGGCCCGTCGAGAGCGCCCTCAGGGCGAGCGTGACGATCGCCCAGCAGCCGATCGTCATGATGCCCATCTCGTTGCGGACGACCCGGCGCGCGAGCATGATCTGCTCCTCTCGCGGCAGCGCGTCCGGGTCCTCCACGCCTTCGAGCTCGCGCTGCGCGACGCCGGCGCGGGCGCCCTCGGCGACGAGCGAGATCACTAGAGGCAGCACGCCGTAGAGCACGTGCAGGTCGTCGGGCGCCGGCTTGCCCTCGCCGATCAGGAGGAACAGTCCGAGCGCGACCTGGAGGACGACAACCGCCTGCGCCGCCCGCAGCAGGTACCAGAACCGGATCGACGCCACGTGGCGCAGCCAGGCGACGCTGCCCCAGAGAGCGGCGAGCGAATTCGTGGCGATCAACACAATCCCCACGCCCTCGTGCACGCGGCTCAAATTGCGCCCTTTCGCACTATGTAGCAAGCTGTCACAAAGGTGTTATAACCCGGGGCCGCCATGCTGCAGAGCTACCTCCCCGCGCTTGTCTTCCTGGTTCTTGGCGGCGCTATCGGCGGCGCCTTCACGCTGCTCAATGGCGTGCTCGGACCGCGCCGACCGAACCCCGTCAAGAACGAGCCGTACGAGTGCGGCCTGCCGTCGGAGGTGAAGAGGAGCTTCCGCTTCGGGATCAGCTTCTACCTGATCGCGATGCTCTTCATCCTCTTCGACATCGAGGTGATCTTCCTGTACCCGATCGCGGTGCAGCTGAAGGCGTTCGGCGTGTTCGCGCTCGTCGAGACGCTCGTCTTCATCTTCCTGCTGCTCGTGGCGTTCGTGTTCGTCTGGCGCAGAGGAGCGCTCGAATGGAAGTGATCCGTCAGAAGCTGGGCGGCGCCGACGACCTGCGCATCCGCCAGCTCAAGGCGCAGCAGATGCTCCGCGGCGACATCCCCGACGAGGAGCTCGAGGAGTACGTCAAGGAGCGGGTGCTCTTCACCACGCTCGAGAAGGCGCAGAACTGGGCCCGCGCCAACGCCGTCTGGCCCGCCACCTTCGGCCTCGCCTGCTGCGCGATCGAGATGATCTCGGTGATCGGCTCGCCGCGGAACGACCTCGCGCGCTTCGGCGCCGAGGTGTCGCGGGCCTCGCCGCGCCAGGCCGACATGCTGATCCTCTCCGGCCGCGTCTCGATCAAGATGGCGCCGATCATCCGCCGGCTCTACGACCAGATGCTCGAGCCGAAGTGGGTGATCTCGATGGGCGCGTGCGCCTCGAGCGCCGGGATGTTCAACAACTACGCGCTCGTGGCGGGCGCCGACCGCTTCCTGCCGGTCGACGTCTACGTGCCCGGCTGTCCCCCGCGGCCGGAGGCGCTGATGTACGGGATCATCAAGCTGCAGAACAAGATCAAGGGCGACCCCGATCTCGGGTGGCGCGAGCGCTATCGCGCCAGGGGCACCGAGGAGCGCGCCCGCTTCCCCCGGGAGGGCGACGCAGTTGCCTGACGCGACTGGGCTCGAGCTGGTCGCCCAGCGGGTGCGCGGCGCCCTCGGCGAGGACTCCGTCACGGGCACCCGCTTCGACCGCGGGCAGGCCACCCTCGACGTGGCGCCGGCGCGCGTGCGCGACGTGCTCGCGTACCTCAAGGACGAGGACGAGGAGCCGTTCGATCGGCTGATGAGCGTGCACGGCTGCGACTACCTGCCGGAGGAGCCGCGGCTCGGCGTGCACTACCAGCTCATCAGCTTCGAGCGGCGGGACCGCCTCGGCGTCCGCACGCGCGTCGGCGTGGACGACCCGCGCGTCCCCTCGGTCGTCGACCTCTATCCCGGGGCGAACTTCCAGGAGCGCGAGGTCTACGACATGCTCGGCGTGGTCTTCGAGGGTCACCCGGACCTGCGCCGCATCCTCATGCCCGAGGACTACGTGGGCCACCCCCAGCGGCGCGACTTCCCGATCGGGGGCGAGCCCGTGATCTTCACCTTCAACGAGAACGAGATGCCGCGCTGGTATGACTGAGCAGACAGGCGCAAACGGAGCTCCCCCGCAGGGCGGGATCGACCCGCTGGCGGTGCCGTACAGGCAGCGCGAGCAGTCCATCACGCTCGAGCGGATGGACCGCCCCGACGAGCCGGTCTACGGGACCGAGCTCGAGCCCGAGACGGAGCTCTTCACCGTCAACATGGGCCCGCACCACCCCGCCACGCACGGGGTGCTGCGGCTGCTGCTCACGCTCGAGGGCGAGGTCGTGCGCTCCTGCACGCCGCTCATCGGCTACGTGCACACGGGCATCGAGAAGAGCTGCGAGGACCAGTCCTACTGGAAGGTCATCCCGTTCGTCGAGCGGATGGACTACCTCTCCTACTACTTCAACGCGATGGCCTTCTGCACGGCCGTCGAGCGGCTGCTCGAGGAGGAGGTCCCGCCGCGCGCCCAGTACCTGCGCGTGATCCACCTCGAGCTCAACCGCATCGCGAGCCACCTGTTCTGGCTCGGCACCTCCGCGCTCGACCTCGGCGCGATCTCCTTCCTGTGGTACTGCCTGCGCGAGCGCGACAAGGTGCTCGACCTGTTCGAGATGTCCTCCGGGCAGCGCATGCACCCGCGCTACTTCCAGGTCGGCGGCGTGATCGAGGACATCCCGCCGGGCTGGGAGCGCAAGGTGCGCGAGTTCATCGCCTACCTCCCGTCGCGGCTCGACGAGTACGAGGCGATCCTCGACCGCAACGAGATCGTCCTGCGCCGCCTCAAGGGCGTCGCGATCGTCGACCGGGAGACCGTCAAGGGCCTCGGCGTGACCGGCCCGCTGCTGCGCGCCGCCGGCGAGCCGTGGGACCTGCGCAAGGCGATGCCGTACTCGTCGTACGACCACTTCGACTTCAAGATCCCGGTCGGCACCGTCGGCGACCACTACGACCGCTACCGCGTGCGGATGGCGGAGATGCGCGAGTCGCTGAAGATCGTCGAGCAGGCGCTCGACGGGCTGCCCGAGGGGCCCTACATCACGCAGAACCGCAAGGTCGCGCTGCCCCCGCGGCACGAGCTCGCGACCTCGATGGAGGCCCTGATCCACCACTTCAAGCTCGTGACCGAGGGCTTCCGTGTGCCGCCGTCGGAGACCTACGCGGCGATCGAGGCGCCGCGCGGCGAGCTGGGCTGCTTCGTGGTCGCCGACGGCTCGGCGAAGCCCGCGCGCGTGCACATGCGCGACCCCTCGTTCGTGAACCTGCAGCTCCTGCCGCACATGGCTCAGGGCTCGCTGGTCGCCGACCTGATTGCATCCATCGCCATGCTCGACCCGATCCTCGGAGGCATAGACAGGTGACCCCGGAGCACGGCAACGGCCGCACGCTGCGGGCGCGGGACCCCGTGGCCGCCGACCACCTGGCCGGCGCGCCGGAGCAGGCGGCGACCCCGGTCCCCTCGGTCCCCGCCGGCTGGGACCGCTCCGCGGACCTGACGAAGCCGCCGGCCACGATCCCCGATCCCGCCCAGGTCGAGGTCCCCGAGGATCTGCGGCGCGAGATCGAGGAGCACATGGCGAAGTACCCCGACCGCCGCTCGGCAGCGCTCCCCGCGCTCGCCGCCGCCCAGCGCGTGCACGGCTGGTGCTCGCCCGAGGCGATCGCCCAGGTCGCCGCGGTGATGCGCGTGACGCCCGCCTACCTCTCCTCGGTCGTGACCTTCTACGACATGCTCAACTCCGAGCCCGTCGGCCGCCACTACGTGTACGTGTGCACGAGCGTGTCCTGCCACCTGCGCAACGCGCAAGCGCTCGCGGACGCGATGAAGGCCGCGCTCGAGCCGGGCGACGACATCAACGTGCGCGAGTTCGAGTGCCTCGGCGCGTGCGACATGGCGCCGATGTGCGACGTGGACGGCCGCTACATCGGCCCGGTCGACCCGAGCGAGGCGCCCGATGTGATCGCCGCCGTGCGCGAGGGCCGCACCCCGCTGCCGGGCCGCGGGCTGGGCGACGACGGGTTCCACCTTCCCTGGGAGCAGGAGAGCTAGTTGGCAGACCAGACGCGCGTCCTGCTGGACGACATCGACGAGCCCGGGCTCCACACCATCGAGGTGTACGAGCGCCTCGGCGGCTACCAGGCGCTGCGCAAGGCGCTCACCACGATGGAGCCGGACGAGATCGTGGCCGAGCTGCAGGCGTCCGGGTTGCGCGGGCGCGGCGGCGCGGGCTTCTCCATGGGCCAGAAGGCGAGCTTCATGCCGAAGGGCACCATGGACAAGTACCTCTGCTGCAACGCGGACGAGTCCGAGCCCGGCACCTTCAAGGACCGCCTGCTGATGCAGAAGAACCCGCACCGGCTGATCGAGGGCATCGTCATCGCCGCGGTCGCCGCCGGCGCGAACCGGGCGTTCATCTACATCCGCGGCGAGTACGTGCTCCAGGCCGACATCCTCAACGCCGCCGTGGCCGAGGCGCGCGCGCGGGGCTACGTCGGCGCGAACATCCTCGGCTCGGGGCACGACGTCGACCTGGTCGTCCACCGGGGCGCCGGGGCCTACATCTGCGGCGAGGAGACGGCACTGCTCGACTCGCTCGAGGGCAAGCGCGGCAACCCGCGCCTGAAGCCGCCGTTCCCGGCCAACCAGGGCCTCTTCCGCGGCCCCACGCTGATCAACAACGTGGAGACGCTCTCGAACGTGCCGATCGTGATCGCGAAGGGCGCGGAATGGTTCAAGCAGCGCGGCACCGAGAAGTCCACCGGCACGAAGGTCGTGTCTGTGTCGGGCAACGTGCAGCGGCCCGGCAACTACGAGATCGAGCTCGGCATCCCGGCGCGCGAGATCGTCTACGGGCTCGCCGGCGGCCCGCCGCCCGGGCGCAAGGTCAAGTGCTGGTTCCCCGGCGGCTCGTCAGCGCCGGTGCTGCTCGAGGAGGACCTCGACCGCCCCTACAGCTTCGAGTCGATGGCCGAGGCGGGCTCGATGCTCGGCTCGGGCGCGATCATCGTGGTCGACGACTCGGTGCCGATCGTGTCGCTCGCGCTGCGGGTCGCGCGCTTCTACCGGCACGAGTCGTGCGGGAAGTGCGTGCCGTGCCGCGAGGGCACGAACTGGACGGTCAAGATGCTCGAGCGCATCGACCGCGGCGAGGCGACCCCGATGGACATCGAGATCCTCGACCAGGTCCAGCAGAACATCATGGGCAACTGCCTCTGCGTGCTCGGCGACTCGATGGCGATGCCGGTGCGCTCGATGATCGCGAAGTTCAAGGACGAGTTCATCGCGCACAACGAGCGCGCACGCGAGGCGGCGGACCGCTTGGCCGTGGGGGCCGGCCTCTCCTCCGAGCCGGTCGACGCAGCCGCCTAGGGAGAAGCGACAGGACGATGCCGAAGCCCGAACCCAAGCTGATCACGTTCGAGATCGACGGCCGCGAGGTGCAGGCGCCCGAGGGCATGATGCTCGTGGACGCCGCCAGGCTGGGCGACGTCGAGATCCCCTTCTTCTGCTACGAGCCGAAGCTCGGGGCGCCCGTCGGCGCGTGCCGCATGTGCCTCGTCGAGATCGAGGGCATGCCCAAGCTGCAGACCTCCTGCTCCACGCCCGTCAAGGACGGCATGGTCGTGAGCACGACGTCCGAGCGCGTGAAGCAGGCGCAGAACGCGGTCGTCGAGTTCCTGCTCGTCAACCACCCGCTCGACTGCCCGGTCTGCGACAAGGGCGGCGAGTGCCCGCTGCAGGACATCTCCTACGGCTGGGGCGCCGGGCGCTCCCGCTTCATCGAGCCGAAGCGCCACTTCGAGAAGCCGGTCGCGCTCTCGCCGCTGATCGCGATCGACCGCGAGCGCTGCATCCTCTGCTACCGCTGCGTGCGCTTCTCGCAGGAGATCGCCGAGGACTACCAGCTCGTCTTCCTCGAGCGCGGCGATCACACCTTCGTCGGCACGCACGACGGGCATCCCTACGTCGCGCCGTTCAGCGGCAACATCGTGGAGCTGTGCCCGGTGGGGGCGCTCACCTCGCAGGCCTACCGCTTCCGGGCTCGCCCGTGGGACATCGAGGACGCGGGCTCGATCTGCACGCTCTGCCCGAGCCAGTGCAACGTCAAGTACACGACGCGCGACGACACGCGCGTGCTGCGCGTGCTCGCGCGCGACAACCAGGGCGTCGACGACGGCTGGCTCTGCGACAAGGGGCGCTTCGGCTACCAGGCGATCCACGCGCCGGAGCGGGTGACCCAGCCGCTCGTGCGCGACGGCGGCGCGCTGCGGCCGGTCTCGTGGGAGCGCGCGCTCTCCGAGGCCGCGCGGGCGCTCGCACGCGCGGGCGGGCGCAGCGCCGCGATCGTCGGCGGCCAGGCGACCAACGAGGAGGGCTTCCTCGTGCAGCACCTGATGCGCGAGGTCCTCGGCTCGCCGCACGTCGACTCGCGCCCGAGCGGCGTGCTCGACCCCGCGCAGGCGCGGGCGCTGGCACGGCCCGACCTGACGGCGGCGGTGCCGGACATCGAGTGGGCGGGCGCGGTGCTCGTGCTCGACACGGAGCTCGTCGACGAGATGCCGATCCTCGACCTACGCGTGCGCAAGGGCGTGCGACGCAACGGCGTCAGGCTCGTGGTCGCGACGAGCCGCCCGAGCAGCCTCGACCCCAACGCGCGCGCCGTGGTCCGCTTCACTCCCGGCGCGGGCGAGGCGTTCCTCGCCGCGCTCGGCGCGGCGCTCGGCGACGGCCGGGGGCTCGACGAGCTCGCCGGGCGGGCGGGCGCCTCGCCGGAGGCCGTGCGCGCCGCGGCCGACGCTCTCCGCGACGCCGGCCCGGTCGTCGTGGTCTGGGGCGAGCGGCTCTCCGGCGGCGAGCGCGGCCGCCAGGCCGTCGCGCGCCTGCTCGACCTCGCCCGCACGCTCGAGCTCGCGGGCACCGAGGGCGCCGGCCTGCTCGAGGTGCCGCGCGGCACGAACGCGCGCGGGCTGCGCGAGGTCGGCTGCCTGCCGAACCTCGCCCCCGGCCTCGCCGACGCTGCGGCGGCGGGCAAGAGCGCCGGCGAGATCGCGGCTGCGGTGCCGGAGGAGATCTCGGCGCTCCTGCTCGTCCACGCCGACCCGCTCAGCTCCCACCCCGACCGGGGCGCCTGGGAGCGCGCGCTCGACCGCGCGGGCAGCGTGATCGCCTTCGCCGACTTCCTCACGCCGGGGCTCGAGGAGCACGCGACGGTCGTCTTCCCCTCCGAGTCCGAGGCCGAGAAGGACGGCACGATGACGCACCCCGACGGCCGCGTGCAGCGGGTGCGCCAGGCGATCGCCCGGCCGCCGGAGGTCCTCCCCAACTGGCAGGTGCTCGCGGAGCTGTGCGAGCGCATCGGCAAGCCGGCGGGCGTGGTCTCCGGGCCGGCCGTCTTCGAGCGGATCGTCGCCTCGGTGCCGTTCTACGAGGGGCTGACGCTCGCGGAGCTCGGCGGCAAGGGCGTGCGCTGGCAGGAGCGCGACGGCGCCGGCCGCGTGCCCGAGTCGACCCTCCCCGAGGGCGGGCTCGAGGAGCCGCCGCCGCTTGAGGCCGCCGACCTGCGCCTCGGCACCGCGCCCTCGCTCTGGTCCGGCCCGGTCGTCGAGCATTCGCCGATCCTGCGCTTCCTGCTCGCGGACCAGCGGGTCGAGCTGTCGGTCGAGGACGGCGAGCGCCTCGGCGTTAGCACGGGCGACGAGGTGGCCGTCACGGTCGGCGGCGCCAGCGTGCGCGGCGTCGCGCGGCTGCGCTCCGACGTGCCGCCCGGAAGCGTCTTCCTCGTCGAGGGCACGCAGTCCGAGAACGCGACCGCGCTCACGAACGGCCGCCCGCGCGCGGTGAAGGTCGCGCGCGCGGCGCGGGAGGTCACGCCCGCATGAGCCACGCCGCGCCCCTCGCCGTCGTCAACTACTCCGAGGACTGGTGGATCCAGATCCTCAAGGCGATCGTGATCTTCCTCGTCGTCCTCCAGATCGTGCCGCTGGTGCTGCTCGTCGAGCGCAAGCTGCTCGGGCGCTTCCAGTCCCGGTACGGACCGAACCGCGTCGGCAAGTTCGGCCTGCTGCAGCCGCTAGCCGACGTGCTGAAGCTGCTCTCGAAGGAGCAGGCCACGCCGAACACGGCCGTGCCCTGGATGATGGCGATCGCGCCCGTGATCTCGATCTTCACGGCGACCGCGACGCTCGCGATCATCCCCTTCGGCGACGTCGGCTCGTGGGGCGACCACTTCGGCCTCTACGGGATCGACGTCTCGATCGGCATCCTCTACGCCTTCGCGTTCGGAGCGCTCGCCTTCTACGGGCTCATGCTCGGCGGCTGGGCGTCGGGGTCGAAGTACTCGTTCCTCGGCTCGATGCGCTCGGCCGCGCAGCTCATCTCGTACGAGATCGCGCTCGGCCTCTCGCTGCTCGGCGTGGTGATCCAGGCGGGCTCGCTGTCGCTCACCGAGATCGTCGACGCGCAGCGCGACTACTGGTTCGTCATCTCGCAGTTCGTCGGCTTCCTGATCTTCACGGTCGCCGGCTTCGCGGAGACGAACCGCCCGCCGTTCGACCTCCCGGAGGCCGAGACCGAGCTCGTGTCGGGCTACAACACCGAGTTCGGCGGCATGCGCTTCGGCTCGTTCTTCATGGCCGAGTACATCAACATGATCGTGATCTCCGGCATCGCCGCCACGATGTTCCTCGGCGGCTGGCACGGGCCCGGCCCCGCGGCGCTCGATCCGCTATGGATGCTTTTGAAGATCGCGGGCTTCCTCGTGTTCTTCATCTGGGTCAGGGCGACGCTGCCGCGCCTGCGCTACGACCAGCTGATGTCGTTCGGCTGGAAGGTGCTGCTGCCGCTCGCGACCCTCAACGTCCTGGTCACCGCGATCGTGGTGGTGGTCTCTTGAGCTATCCCTGGAGCGAAGACGTCATAACGGTCGAGCGCGGCCCCGAGCCGGGCGGCGTCGGCGGCGCCTACCGCGTGCTCGGCGAGACGCTGCGCGGGCTCAAGACCGTCTTCAAGCAGGCGCTGTCGAAGCCGGTGACGATCGAGTACCCGGAGGAGAAGACCCCGGTGTACCCGCGCTTCCGCGGCCGCCACAAGCTGCACCGCTTCGAGGACACCGGCCTCGAGAAGTGCGTGGGCTGCTCGCTCTGCGCCGCCGCCTGCCCGGCCGGATGCATCCGCGTGGTCGCGGCGGAGAACACCCCTGACCACCAGGTGTCGGCGGGCGAGCGCTACGCCGCGGTCTACGAGATCAACCTCACGCGCTGCATCTTCTGCGGCTACTGCGAGATCGCGTGCCCGTTCGACGCGATCACGATGGGCGTCGACTACGAGCTGGCGGACTACACCCGCTCCGACCTCATCTTCACCAAGGAGATGCTGCTGGCCGACCCGATCGATAAGACGCCCCTGCGGGCGGAGGGCGAGTAGGCGATGGTCCTGCGCGACATCGTCTTCTTCCTCGCGGCGATCGGCGCCCTGGCGGGCGCGCTGGGCGTGGTCATGCTGCGCAACCCCTTCTACAGCGTGCTCTCGCTGGTTGGGCACCTGCTCTCGCTCGCGATCCTGTTCCTGCTGCTTTCGAGCGAGTTCCTCGCCGCCGCGCAGCTCGTGGTGTACGCGGGCGCGGTGATGGTGCTGTACGTGTTCGTCGTCGCCTACATCGGCGGCGCCGACGAGCCGCTCGGGCCGGCGGTCCCGGCCGTGGGCGCCTTCGGGCCGCTGGTGGCGGCGGCGCTCTGCGGCGAGCTCTTCTTCGCGTTCATCGGCAGCGGCCTCGAGGCGCTCGACTCGCGCGGCGCGCACGTCTCGCCCGGCTTCGGGTCGCCCGGGCAGATCGGCAGCCTGCTGCTGCGGAACTTCCTGATCCCGTTCGAGGCGGCGTCGTTCCTGCTGCTCGTGGCGGCGGTCGGGGCGCTCGTGCTCGCGCGGCGCCGCCGCGGCATCGACGACGAGGAGGGCGGCGCGCGGGTCGACACCATCGGGCACGCGCGCGCGCACGGCTCGGAGCCCGCGCCCGCGGAGCCTGTCGCACCGGGGGTGGAGCGGTGAACGTCGTCTGGTTCCTGTGCCTCTCCGCCGTGCTGTTCTGCATCGGCGGGGCGGGCGTGCTGATCCGCCGCAACCCGCTCGTGGTGCTCCTCTGCCTCGAGCTGATGCTGAACGCCGGCAACCTCGCGCTGGTCGCCTTCTCGCGCATGCACGGAAACGGCGACGGCCAGATCTTCGCGCTCGTCGTGATGGTCGTCGCGGCCTGCGAGGTGGTCGTGGGCCTCGGCGTGATCGTCGGTATGTACCGAAACCGCATCGCCGAGGACGTCGATGCGATGAGCGAGCTGAGGGGCTAGCGGATGACGAGTACCTGGGGTTGGCTGATCTTGCTGTTCCCGCTTGTCGGGACGGTCGTGATCTCGCTCGGCTACAAGGTCCTGCCCGGGCGGCTTGCCGGCTGGCTCGGCTCCGCCGCGATCCTCGGCGCGTTCGTCTGCGCGATCGGGGCGCTGCTGTCGATCCAGGACAGGACGCCCGAGGACCGGCAGGTGGTCTCGACGCTCTGGACCTACGCGAGCACGGCGAAGGTCGACGTGGGCATGACGATCCTCGTCGACCCGCTCTCGGTGCTCATGGCCCTCGTCGTCTCCGGCGTGTCCTTCCTGATCCACGTCTACTCGGTCTCGTACATGGGCGGCGACCGGGGGTACGCGCGCTACTTCGCCTACCTCAACTTCTTCGTCTTCTCGATGCTTCTGCTCGTGATGGGCGGCAACCTCGTGCTGCTCATCGTCGGCTGGGCGTTCGTGGGCGCCGCCTCCTACCTGCTGATCTCCTTCTGGTACCGGCGCGGCACGGCGACCTACGCGGGCCTCAAGGCGTTCGTGATCAACGTCGTGGGCGACATCGGGCTCGTGGTCGCGGCGTTCCTGCTCTGGAGCAAGACCGGTGCGCTCGACTGGACCGGCGTCTTCCGCGGGTCGCACGAGGCCTTCCACACCAACGACGGCGTCATCGTGGCCGCCTGCCTGCTGCTCACGGTGGGCGCGTTCGCGAAGTCCGCGCAGGTGCCGCTCCACACCTGGCTCCCCGACGCCATGGAGGGTCCGACGCCGGTCTCCGCGCTGATCCACGCCGCCACGATGGTGACCGCCGGCGTCTACCTGATCGCCCGCACGCACCCGCTCTACGAGCTGGCGCCCACCGCCGCGGACATCACCGCCGTGCTCGCGACCTTCACCTTCGTCTACGCCGCGACCTGCGCGATGGCGATCACCGACCTCAAGCGGATCATCGCCTACTCCACGATCTCGCAGATCGGCTACATGGTCGTGGGGGTCGCGCTGTTCGGCTACGCGAACGGCCTCTTCCACCTCATGACGCACGCCTTCTTCAAGGCGCTGCTCTTCATGGGCGCCGGCTCGATCATCGCCGCCATGGCGGGCGAGCAGAACATCGACCGGATGGGCGGCCTCCGCCGCGCGATGCCGTTCACCTACGTCACGTTCATGGTCGGCTCGCTCGCGCTCGCCGGCTTCCCGCCGTTCTCGGGCTGGCTGTCGAAGGACTCGATCGTGGCCTTCGCCTTCGACCGCGGCGGCTGGTACGTCGCGATCGGGGTGGCGGGCTACGTGGCCGCGCTGCTCACCGCCTTCTACACGTTCCGCGTCGTGTTCCGAGTGTTCTCCGGCGAGCCCGTCGAGGAGGCGCGGCTGCTCGAGCGCGGCGAGCTCGCGCACGCCGCCCACCGCAATCCGCTCACCGGCGAGGAGGAGGACACCGACGTCGGCTTCCCCGGCCCCGAGCACCACATCGCCGAGCGCGAGCTGCCGATGAAGTTCGCGATGAGCCTGCTCGCCGTGCTCGCCTTCGCGGGCGGCACGATCGGCATCCCGGATGTCAGCGACGTGCTCGAGCGGTTCCTCGAGCCGACCTTCGCGGACTCGGCCTTCCAGGGCGTCGCGCCGAGCGACACCGCCGAGTGGATCGGCCTCGCGGTCGGCGCCGCGACCGCGGCGGCCGGCATCGGCGCGGCCTGGCTCGTCTACCTGCGCCGACCGGGCCTCTCGCTCGAGCTCGCGCGGCGCTTCCCGCGGACGCACCGCTTCCTCGAGCGGCGCTGGTACTTCGACGAGCTGTACGACCTCACCGTCGTGCGACCGCTCCAGGCGCTCGCCGCCTTCTCGCGGCGCGCGATCGAGCGCGGCATCGTCCAGGGCCTGCTCGTGGGCGGCGCCGGCGGCCTCGTGCGCGGCGGCATGACGATCGCGCGCACGATCCAGAACGGCTACCTGCGCGCCTACGCGCTGCTCCTCCTCACCGGCCTCGCCGGCCTTGGCCTCTACTTCCTGCTGCAGTCGAGCTGACCCATGTCCCTGTCGATCCCGCTCTTCATCCCACTCGCCTCAGGCCTTCTCGCGATGCTGCTGCCGCGTGGCGCGGCGTGGCTCGCGCGCCAGCTGGTCCTCGGTGGGACGTTCGCCACGCTCTTCTACGTCGTGGCGATGCTCGTCGACTTCGACTCCTCCGCGAAGGGCCTCCAGTGGGTCACGCGCGAGAACTGGATCGAGACGCTCGGCATCCACTACTCGCTCGGCGTCGACGGCCTCAACCTGTTCCTGATCGCGGTCACCGCGCTGCTGTTCACCGTCTGCGCGCTGTGGTCGGCGCTGCGCGAGTGGGACCGGCCGCGGCTCTACTACTTCAACCTCGGGCTGGCCGAGACCGCCGTGCTCGGCGCCTTCATGGCGCAGGACCTCGCGCTGTTCGTCGTCTTCTTCGACCTGATGCTCGTGCCGTTCTACTTCCTCATCGGCGTCTGGGGCCGCGGGGAGCGAGTGCAGGCCACGACCAAGTTCGTGATCTACACGCTCGTGGGGTCGCTGCTGATGCTCGCCGGCGCGATCGCGCTCGGCGTCCTCTCGACGCCCGACGGCGGCCAGATCTCGTTCGAGCTCGCCGACCTGCAGCGCAGGACGCTCGGGCACGGCACGCAGGTGTGGATCTTCCTGCTGTTCGCGGCGGCCTTCCTGGTGAAGGCGCCGGCGTTCCCCTTCCACGGCTGGATGCCCGACACCTACCGCGCCACGCCGACGCCGGTGCTGGTGCTGCTCTCGGGGATCCTCTCGAAGGTGGGCGCCTACGGCTTCCTGCGGATCGTGCTCCCGATCCTGCCGGGCGCCTCCTCGACGCTGCAGGAGCTGATGCTCGTGATCGCCGTGGTGTCGATCCTGTACGGCTCGGTGATGGCGTTCTCGCAGGACGACGCGAGGCTCGTCGTCGGCTACTCCTCGATCGCCCAGCTCGGCTTCATCACGCTCGGCATCTTCGCGCTCGACCCCAAGGGCGCCCAGGGAGCGGTGATCCAGATGGTCAACCACGCGCTCGTCGTGGCAGGGCTGTTCTTCGTGATCGCGGTGATCGCGGGCCGCAGCCGCGAGAGCGAGTCGCTCGAGCGGCTGGGCGGCCTGGCGCTGCGCGCGCCCGTGCTCGCGGCGCTGTTCCTGATCGTCGCGCTGGCCACGCTCGCGATGCCGGGCTCGCCAAACTTCGTCGGCGAGATCCTGATCCTGTTCGGGGCCTTCGACGAGAAGATCGTCTACGGGCTCGTGGCGAGCGCCGGCGTGGCGCTCGCGGCGGTCTACGCGATCCGCCTCTACCAACGCACGATGCACAACCGGGTGGGCCCGGATGTCGAGCCCGGCGACCTCTCGTGGCGGCTCGACATGCCCGCCATCGCGCCGGTGGTGCTCGTCCTGCTCGCGCTTGCGCTCTACCCGCAGTTCGTGCTGCACCGCACCGAGGCCACCACCACCACGAAGATCGCGGCCGCCGCCGCGAAGTCCCACCAGACGCCGGGCCCCGACCGCACGGCGAGCTCGGCCGGCGCGCCCGACCAAAGCCAGAAGTGAGCGACCTCAAGTGATCCTCCCCCTAGCCGACGTCCCTGCCCCACACATCGACTACAAGGGCCTCTCGCCGCTGATCGCCCTCGTGGGCGGCACCGTGCTCGTGCTGATGGCGGCTCTTCTGCGCGGCCGCTTCGTGCAGCGCTCGCTCCTGCCGCTGCTCACGCTCGGCACGCTCGGGGCGGCGATGGGCCTCTCGATCTGGGTGTGGTCGCCCGGCGACCACAGGCCGATCGTCGAGAGCGCGCTCGAGGTGGACGCGCTCGCCCTGAGCCTTTCGCTCGTCTTCTATGTCGCGGGCATCGCGACCGTCCTGCTCGCCCACCGCTCTGCCGCGCTGAGCGACGCCGGGGCGGGCGAGTACTACACGCTGCTGCTGTCCTCGGTCACGGGGATGGTCCTGCTCGCCGAGGCGGCGAACCTGATCACCCTCTTCGTCGGGATCGAGCTCCTGTCGATCCCGCTCTACGTGCTGTGCGCGAGCCAGGTGCGCCGCCGCGCCTCGCTCGAGGCGGGGCTCAAGTACCTCGTGATCGGCTCGGTGGGCTCGGCGACGCTGCTCTACGGGCTCGCGCTCATCTACGGCGCGGCCGGGACGACGTCGTTCGCGGGCATCGACAGGGCGCTCGGCGACACCGTCTCGCTCAGCGACCCGCTCCTGCTCACCGGCATCGCGCTCGCCTGCGCGGGCCTCGCCTTCAAGGCGTCGGTCGCCCCGTTCCACCAGTGGACGCCCGACGTCTACCAGGGCGCCCCCACCCCGGTGACGGCGTTCATGGCGGTTGCCACCAAGGCCGCCGCGTTCGCGATCTTCCTGCGCCTGTTCGACTCCGCGCTGCTCAGCGCCCAGTTCCAATGGGCGCCGGCGCTCGCCGCGCTCGCGACGATCACGATCGTCGTCGGCAACGTGGGCGCGATCGCGCAGGACAGCCTCAAGCGCATGCTCGCGTGGTCGGGCGTCGCCCAGGCCGGCTACATCCTCGCGGGCGTCGTGGTCGGCACGCAGAAGGGCCTCGAGGCGACCGTCTTCTACCTGCTCGTCTACCTGCTGATGAACGTGGCGGCGTTCGCCGTCGTGATCGCGCGCGAGCGCGTCTCCGAGTGGGGCGACGGCATGCGGGCGCTCGAGGGCCTCGGGCGCGCGGCGCCGTGGCTCGCGTGGCCGATGACGATCGCGATGCTGGCGCTCGCCGGCTTTCCCGCCACGGCCGGCTTCATCGGCAAGTTCTACTTAATCGACGCCGCGGTGGACGGCGACTACGCGTGGCTCGGCGTCGTGATCGTGGCGGGCTCGATGATCTCGCTCGTCTACTACCTGCGGGTCGTGGCGGTGATGTGGATGGGCCCGATGGAGGTCCGCCTGCCGTCGCTCCCCGGGCGGCCGCGCACCGCGAAGCCGGTGGGCGGCTGGTCGCCCGAGGCCGACGCCTGGGCCCAGCCCGAGGTGACGCTCGTCGCCGTCGCCTGCGCGGCCGCCACGATGTTCTTCGGCATCTGGCCGAACCCGCTGTTCGACCTGGTCGCGGATGTGGGCACCTCGCTCGCGTCGCTGGTCGGCTAGCGCCCCGGCCCGTAGATGCGCTGGCGCTGGCTCGCCTCGGGGATCGTGGGCGTCGCGATCGTGCTCGGCGTGGTCTGGCTGGCGGGCGGCGCCGGGAGGCTCACGCGCGCGGGCGCGCAGGACGCGCTCCGCAACTTCCACGACGAGCGGGCGTCCGTTGTTGCGCGCGACGTGCGCTGCGTTCGCGCGGGATCGGTCTGGCGCTGCACCTTCCGCGAGGGCCGCAGGCCCTGCATGGGCTCGGTGAGCGGCGACTCCTCGAGTCCCGCCGTGAGCTACTTCTGCGCGGGGCGGCCGGCGCGCACCGGGAAGCGGCCGGCACCCGCGCTGCGCGCGTCCACGTAGCTCGCGGCCGCGTTCTCGGCGAGCAGCCGGTCACCGGCCGCCGGCGCTACCGCACCACGCGGTACTTCACGTGCGTCGCCCGCGGAGAGGCGACCACCTCGACCGGCTCGAGCAGCGGGTCGCCGACGTTCTCGAGCAGCCGCTCGCCCGCGCCCAGCACGACCGGGACGATGTGGAGCTGGAGCTCTTCGGCAGCCCGGCGGCCAGGTACTGCTGGATTGTCTGCGCGCCGCCGGCGATCGCCACGTCTCCGCCGTTCGCGGCCTTTCGCGCCTGGTCGAGCGCCGACTCGATCCCATCGGTGACGAAGTGGAAGGTCGTGCCACCCTGCATCTCGAGCGGCTCGCGCGGTGGTGCGTGAGCACGAACACCGGCGTGTGGTACGGCGGGTCCTCGCCCCACCAGCCGCGCCAGCTCTCGTCCCAGGCGCCGCCGCCAGGGCCGAACATGCTGCGCCCCATCACGTCGGCGCCCACGCCCTCGAACGCCGCGCGCACGACGTCGTCGTCGGGGCCGCGCTCGCCACCCGTCTGCCCGTGCATGCGGTTCCAGCGCTCGGTAGCGAATACCCACTGGTGCAGGCGCATCCCGCCCTCGCCGATCGGGTTCTCGAGGCTCTGGTTGGGCCCGGCGACGTAGCCGTCGAGCGATATCGAGATGTGGCACCTGGCTCGGCTCATGCTCGTCAGACCGCACCCGGGCACCGAAGTCATCGCTCGGGGAGCCGACCGGCGCTCCACAACTCCACGCACCACCGCACCAAGCCGCAGGCCGGAAGCAGCCCGCCCCTCTATCACTCGACCACGAGCCCGTGCCGCATCGTGTTCTCGGTCACCACGCGCGGCTCGACGAACTGGAGCAGGTAGTCCGGGCCGCCCGCCTTCGAGCCCGTGCCCGAGCGGCGGTTGCCGCCGAAGGGCTGGCGCCCCACCATCGCGCCGGTGATGTGGCGGTTGACGTAGAGGTTGCCGACGGGCGCCCGGCGCGCGACCTTCGCGACCGTCGCGGGGTTGCGCGAGAAGAGCCCGCCGGTGAGCGCGAACGGCGACTCGGTCATCGCGTCGAGCGCCGCGTCGATCGAGGCGCAGCGCTCGACCGCGAGCAGCGGGCCGAAGATCTCCTCGCGCAGCACGCGCGAGCCGGGTGGGAGCGACGCGACGAGCCGCGGCGGCACGAACCAGCCGCCCTCCGGCACCTCGCCCACCTCGGCGATCACCTCGCCCTCCTCGCGGGCCGTGCGCGCATAGCCCTCGATCCGCTCCTGCGCCTCGCGCTCGATCACGGGCGGGACCTCGGTGGCGAAGCTCTCGGCCCGGCCGACCTGCAGGACCCGCACCGCTCCGGCGAGGCGCTCGATCAGCGCGTCCGCGACGGCCTCGTGCGCGAGCACGCGCGCCGCGGCGGAGCACTTCTGGCCCGCGTACACGAACGCCGACTGCACGATGCCCGGCACCGCGTCGTCGAGATCGGCGTCGGAGTCGACGATCACGCAGTTCTTGCCGCCCATCTCGGAGACGACGCGCTTGACGTGCGGCTGGTCGGCGGGCGTCTCCGCGGCGGCGCGCACGAGCTCGAGCCCGACCGTGCTCGACCCCGTGAAGGCGATCACGTGCACGCCCGGGTGGCGCACGAGCGCCGCCCCCGCCTCCCCGTAGCCGGGCAGCAGCGAGATCGCGCCCGGCGGCACGCCCCCCGCGCGCAGTGCGGTCACGAGCAGCAGCGCGCACCCGGGCGACTGCTCGGCGGGCTTCAACACGACGCTGTTGCCCGCCGCGAGCGCCGCGGACACCATGCCCGCGGGGATCGCGATAGGGAAGTTCCACGGCGAGATCGCCGCCACCACCCCGCGCGGGGCGTACCTCATCATGTTGCGCTCGCCGGGGACCTGGAGCAGCTGCGGCCCGCGCTCGAGCTCGACCGCCTGGCGCGCGTGGTACTCGAGGAAGTCGATCGCCTCGCACACGTCCGCGTCGGCCTCGGGCCACGGCTTCGCGCACTCGCGCACCTCGAGCGCCGCCGCCTCGAGCCTTCGCTCGCGCAGCCACGCCGCCGCCCGCACGAGCACCTCGGCGCGCTGCGCAGCCGAGCGCCCCGACCAGCGGGGGAACGCCTCGGCGGCCGCCCGCACGGCCGCGTCGACGTCGGCCGCGGAGGCGACGCCGCCCGCCGCGACGACGCGGGACGGCGCGCCCGGATCGGTCGACTCGAGGCCCGAGTCGGCGCCGCGCTCCTCGCCGACGAGCACCGGCACGCGCAGAGGCAGCCGCGGCTCGAGCTCGCGCCGCGCGGCGAGCAGCGCCTCGCGCACCGGGGCGCGCCGCAGCTCGAGCGTCGGCTCGTTCGCGAACGGCCTCATCCCGGCGGCGCGAGCAGCTCCTCGAGCGGGACGCCACGCGCCTGCTCGTACAGGAACGACTCGTTCGAGGTGTTCTCCAGCAGCCGGCGCACGAGGTAGGCCATGCCCGCCACGAGATCGCCCACCGGGCAGTACACGCGCACGCGCATGCCGTGCGCGGCGAGCGCGCGCATGAGGTGGTCGCCAAGCCCGCGCAGCACCTGCAGCTCGAGGTCCTCGTCGCGGCCCCCCGCGACCCGGTTCCAGGCGATCGCGTGCGACAGCGAGCGCAGGTTATGCGAGGCGATCGCGACGCGCAGCAGCGGGCGCGCGTCGAGCAGCCGGCGCGTGAGGTCCTCGAAGTTGCGATCCGACTCGGCCTTCACCTCGAACACCGGCGAGGGCCAGCCGTGCTGGCGCGCCTCGACCACCTCGTGGTCCCAGTAGGCGCCCTTCACAAGCCGGACGACGAGCGGCGGGCGGCGGCGGCTGGAGGCGGCCCACTCGAGGATCTGGTCGAGCCGGCGCGGCGACTCGCGCAGGTACGCCTGCAGCACCAGCCCCGCCGACGGGCCCTCGGCGAACTCCTCCTCGTCGAGGAGCTCGAGCACCAGCGAAAGCGTGGCCTCGAGCGAGTCGACCGCCTCCATGTCGATGTGCACGTGCGCGCCCGCGTCGCGCGCACGTCGAAGCAGCGGGCGCAGCCGCCGGGCCGCGTCGGCCCGGCCGAGCTCGGGCGCGTCGGGCCGCAGTAGCGGCGTGAGCGCCGAAACCTTCACGGAGAGGTTCGCGCGCGGCAGCGAGCCGAGCGAGTCCCGCTCGAGCACCGGCCGGCTCGGCCAGCGGCCGCTCTGCTCCACGAGCGTATCGAGCGCGTCGGCGCAGCGCTCGGCGTAGCGGTCGGCCTCGGCCTCGGTCACCGTCGCCTCGCCGAGCAGGTCGACCGACGCGGCGGCGCCGGCCACCCAGAGCGAGCGCAGCGTCGGCATCGCCCCGCGGGGGGTCTCGCCGACGATGAAGCGGTGCGCCATGTGCCTGACCGCGGCCGCGGCGGCGGCGCCGAGGGCCGCGCGCCCGGCCCTCGACCCGCTCAGGCGCAGCGCCGTCTCGAGGGGCGGCGGTCGTCGCTCGACCTCGCCGAGGTAGCTCGCGAGGTGCGCGGCGAGGTCGTCGAGGGACCGGCACGCGGGCGTCACGTCCACGAGCCGGAACAGCGCCGCGCGCAGGCGGTCGTCCTGGGCGGCGAGCTCCATCGCCCTGCGGTCGACCGCCTCGATCGGGTTGCGGCTCGGCCGCGGCAGCGCCTCGTGGAGCGCCCTGCCGACGCGCAGGAGCTCGGCCTCCGGATCGGCCCGCGGGGCGGCGGTTGCGCTGCGCTCGGCCACGCGCTCACAAACTTACTCGCCGCGGCGACGCTCGATCCCGTGCGGGGGGCCGCGGCGCGCACCGGCCGGGCGGGCTCGACGGATATCCGACCGGCGCCGGGGGGGGCAATCTTGCACGGCTCCCGCGCGTTGATCTCGTGCATCCACCTGCGCCCCGCATTCGGCGGCGCAGGACGAGGGAACAGTTCGCCCGAACCAGCCGAAAGTGCTCACGACCCTCCTGATCGCCGCAGCCGCCTACCTCGCCTTCGTCGTGCTCGTCGTCTGCCTCTGCGCGATGGCCAAGCGCGGCGACGCCGTGCTGGCGGCGCAGCTTCGGGCCAGCCGCGCGCTGGACCCCGAGCGCGCCCGCCGCTTCGGCGGGCGCCCGCGGCGCGGCGGAGGGCGCTTCCCGCGGGAGCGGGAGCCGCCGCGCTCGCGCGACCTGCGCAGGAGCTAGGGACCCGCCGCGGGCGGGTCTACACTGACCCGTCCCCGTGCACGAGACCAAGCCGAGCGTCCACCTCATCGCGCGACCGTCGCTGAACCTCGACGGCCTGCGCGCATACCTGGTGGACGTGCGCGGGGAGTCCTGGCTGGAGCGCCGGCTCGCGGAGGCGGGCGGCGAGCCGAACGCCGGCGAGCTGCTCGTCGAGTTCGCCGGCCGCGCCTGCTACCGGAGCTGGGAGCCGGGGCTGAATCCCAACGTCACGCGCATCCGCACCGACCAGCGCGAGTACTTCGAGAACATCCTGCGTAGCGCGCACGGCAGCGTCCTGGAGCACGCGAGCTACACGTTCGCGCTGCGCAACGTCTCGCGCGTGTTCACGCACGAGCTCGTGCGCCACCGCGCCGGCTCCGCGTTCAGCCAGGAGAGCCTGCGGTACGTGCGCCTCACGGACATCGGCTTCAGGGTGCCGCCCGTGCTCGAGCCGGTGCGCGAGCAGGTCCTCTCGATCGTGGAGCAGCTCGAGGAGTTCCAAGTGACCGCAGCGGAGCGGCTCGGGATCGACGCCGAGGGCGTCCCCTTTCACGTCAAGAAGGAGGTGACCTCGGCGCTGCGCCGGCTCGCGCCGATCGGCCTCAGCACCGACATCGTCTGGACGGCGAACGTGCGCACGCTCAGGCACGTGATCGAGATGCGCACGGCCGGGGGCGCCGAGGAGGAGCTGCGGCTCGTGTTCGACATGATCGCCGCGACGATGAAGGCCGAGGCGCCCGGGCTCTTCCAGGACTTCGAGCGGCGGGAGGACGGCTCGTGGGTGCCCGCCTACCGCAAGGTGTGAGCGTGGGGCGCGCACTCCCTCCGGGCCGACGGGTCGCGCCCTCGATCCTGTCGGCCGACTTCTCGAGGCTGGGCGACCAGGTGCGCGCCGTGATGGACGTGGGCGCCCGCGTCATCCACGTCGACGTCATGGACGGCCACTTCGTCCCGCCGATCACGATGGGCCCGCTCGTGGTCGAGTCGATCCGCGACCTCGTGCACGACGCGGGGGGCTTCATCGACGTCCACCTGATGGTCGAGCGGCCGGAGCGCCACGTCGCCGCGTTCGCCGAGGCGGGCGCGGACGCGATCGACATCCACCTCGAGGCGACGCCGCACGCGCACTACGCCCTCAAGGCGGTGCGGGAGGCGGGCTGCCTCGCCGGCCTCGCGATCAACCCGGCGACCCCGCCCGAGGCGGTGACCGCGGCGGTCGACGAGCTCGACATCGTGCTGTGCATGACCGTGAACCCGGGCTGGGGCGGGCAGGCGTTCATCGAGAGCTCGACGCCCAAGGTGGCGCGGCTGCGGGCGCTCCTCCCCGAGCGCGTGGCGATCACCGTCGACGGGGGCGTCGACGCGAGCACGGCGCCCGAGCTGGCCGCCGCCGGCGCCACGCTCTTCGTCGCCGGGTCGGCGGTCTTCGGGTCGCCCGAGCCGCCCACCGCCTACGGCCGTATCGCCGCGGCGGCGGACGCGTCGTAAGCTGGCGGGACAGCGCCGGAACCCGACTCCGGCAGCCAGACGACCTGCCCGTAGGGCGATCGAGGGAGGAGCAGATGACAACCGTCGGCGGCGAGCGCGACCTCGAGGTACTGCTCCGGGAGGAGGACCGCTTTCCTCCTCCCGAGGAGTTCAGGAAGCAGGCGAACTTCAGCGACCCGTCGATCTACGACGAGGCCGACCGCGATTTCGAGACCTGGTGGGAGAGCTGGGCGCGGAAGCTCGACTGGTTCGAGCCCTGGCAGACCGTGCTCGAGTGGAAGCCGCCGTGGGCCAAGTGGTTCAAGGAGGGCCGGATCAACGCCTCCTTCAACTGCCTCGACCGGCACGTCGCGGCGGGCAAGGGGAGCAAGGTCGCCTACCACTGGGTCGGCGAGGACGGCGCGAAGCGGGACGTCACCTACGCTGAGCTGCTCGACGCGACGAAGCGCTTCGCGAACGTCCTGAAGTCGCTCGGCGTCGGCAAGGGCGACGTGGTCGGCATCTACATGCCGATGCTGCCGGAGACCCCCGCGGCGATGCTCGCCTGCGCGCGCATCGGCGCCGTCCACAACGTGGTCTTCGGCGGCTTCTCCGTGGAGTCGGTGAAGGAGCGCATGGAGGTCTCGGACGCGAAGGTGCTCGTCACGGCCGACGCCACGCTGCGTCGCGGCAAGCCGACGCCGATGAAGGAGCAGGTCGACACGATCCTCGACCAGCTCCCGAAGCTCGAGCACGTGGTGGTGGTCCGGCGCACCGACGCCGAGGTGCCGATGACCGAGGGCCGCGACCTCTGGTGGCACGAGGCCGTGGAGCAGGCGGACCCCGAGTGCGAGGCCGAGCCGCTCGAGGCCGAGCACCCGCTCTACATCCTCTACACCTCGGGGTCGACCGCGAAGCCCAAGGGCATCCTCCACACCACGGGCGGCTACCTGACCGGCGTCGCCGCGACGCACTACGCCGTCTTCGACATCAAGCCCGACACCGACGTCTACTGGTGCGCGGCCGACATCGGCTGGGTCACGGGCCACAGCTACATCGTCTACGGGCCGCTCGCGAACGGCTGCACGTCGGTGATGTACGAGGGCGCGCCGGACTACCCGGACAAGGACCGCTGGTGGCAGATCGTCGAGGACTACCGCGTCACGATCCTCTACACCGCGCCGACGGCGATCCGCGCCTGCATCAAGTGGGGCCGCGAGTACCCCGAGCGCCACGACCTCTCGTCGCTGCGGCTGCTCGGGTCGGTCGGGGAGCCGATCAACCCGAAGGCCTGGATCTGGTACCAGCAGGTGATCGGCGGCGGGCGCTGCCCGGTCGTCGACACCTGGTGGCAGACCGAGACCGGGCAGATCATGATCACGCCCCTGCCCGGCATCACCGAGACCAAGCCGGGCTCGGCCACGAAGCCCTTCCCGGGCGTGAAGGCCGCGGTGGTGAACCGGGACGGCGAGCCGATCGCCGAGGGCGGCGGCTACCTCACGCTGCGGCGCCCGTGGCCGGCGATGGCGCGCACGCTCTACAAGGAGCCCGAGCGCTACGTCGAGACCTACTGGTCGAGGTGGGGCGACGACGTCTACGTCGTCGGCGACGCCGCGAAGGTCGACGAGGACGGCTACCTCTGGATCGTCGGGCGCACCGACGACGTGATCAACGTCTCCGGTCACCGCATGTCGACGATGGAGATCGAGTCGGCGATCGTCTCGCACGAGCGGGTGGCCGAGGCGGCCTGCATCGGAGCCGCGGACGAGGACACCGGGCAGGCGATCGTCGCCTTCGTGACGATCGAGGGCGGCGGCGACTGGCCGGAGGGCCTCGAGGAGGAGATCCGCGAGCACGTCGCCAGGAAGATCGGCAAGCTCGCGCGGCCGAAGCGGATCGTCCCCGCCGACGACCTGCCGAAGACCCGCTCGGGCAAGATCATGCGGCGGCTGCTTAAGGACATCGCCGAGGGCCGGGCGCTGGGCGATGTGACGACGCTGCGCGATCCGCAGGTCACGGAGGCCATCAGGAAGCGCGTCGCGTCGGCGCGGGCCGAGGAGTAGCGCGACGGCGCTCCGGCGCGGGCCGGCTCGCCGGCCCGCGCAGCGTCCAGGCGGCCGCCTGAGCCGCGGCCTTAGAATCGCGTCGCCCCCAAGGAGGAGATGACGAGTGAGCGACGAGACCGTCAAGTACACGCTGCCCGAGCGTGAGCTGCCGACCCACTGGGTCAACATCATCCCGGACCTCCCCGGCGACCCGGTCCCGCCGCTCAACCCGCAGACGCTCGAGCCCGCCGGTCCCGCCGACCTCGCGCCGATCTTCCCCGAGGCGCTGATCCGGCAGGAGGTCTCGCCGGAGCCGCTCGTCGAGATCCCGGACGAGGTCCGCGAGGTCTACAAGCTCTGGCGCCCGACGCCGCTCTACCGGGCGCGCCGGCTCGAGAAGGCGCTCGACACGCCCGCGCACATCTACTTCAAGTACGAGGGGGTCTCGCCGGCCGGCTCGCACAAGCCGAACAGCGCCGTGGCGCAGGCCTACGAGAACAAGCAGGCCGGCATCAAGCGGCTCGTGACCGAGACGGGCGCGGGCCAGTGGGGCTCGGCGCTCGCGTTCGCGTGCAGCCTGCTCGGGCTCGAGTGCGTGGTCTACATGGTCGGCGCGAGCTACGACCAGAAGCCCTACCGCCGCTCGATGATGCAGACCTGGGGCGCGACGGTGCACCGCTCGCCGAGCGACACGACCGACGCCGGCCGCTCGCAGCAGGGCCACCCGACCGGCTCGCTGGGCATCGCGATCTCCGAGGCCGTCGAGGTGGCGGCGAAGGACCCGGAGACGAACTACTCGCTCGGCTCGGTGCTCAACCACGTGTGCCTGCACCAGACCGTGATCGGGCAGGAGGCGCTCGCGCAGATGCAGATGGCCGGCGAGGAGCCGGACGTGGTGATCGGCTGCGTCGGCGGCGGGTCGAACTTCGCCGGGCTGATCTTCCCCTTCGTCCGGCGCGTGCTGCGCGGCGAGGCGAAGACGCGCTTCATCGGCGCCGAGCCGGCGGCCTGCCCGACGCTCACGCGCGGCGTCTACCGCTACGACTTCGGCGACACCGTCGGCATGACGCCGCTCCTGCCGATGTACACGCTCGGCCACGACTTCGTGCCGCCGCCCGTGCACGCCGGCGGCCTGCGGTACCACGGCGACGCGCCGCTGCTGTGCGCGCTCGTGAAGGAGGGCATCGTCGAGGCGCGCGCGTACGCGCAGAACCCCGCGTTCGAGGCCGCGGTGCGGTTCGCCCGCAGCGAGGGGATCGTGCCGGGGCCCGAGCCGGCGCACGCGATCCGCGCCGCCGTGGACGAGGCGCTCGCCGCGCGCGAGGCGGGCGAGAAGCGCGTGATCCTGTTCGGGCTCTCCGGCCACGGGCACTTCGACATGGCCGCCTATGACGCCTACCTCGCCGGCACGCTCGAGGACGTCGAGTTCTCGGAGGCCGACATGCAGGCGGCGCTCGACCGGCTGCCGGACGCGCCCGCGATCGCCTAGCCCGGTTAGCGGCGCTTGCGCTTGCGCTTCTTGCGGCGCGCGGCCGCGGCCCCGACGGCGGCGGACTTCTGAGCCTCGGCGCGCTCCGGGGGCTCCGGCGCCTCTGACCGCTCCGCCTCGCCGGAGTCCGGGCGCGGCCTGCCGCCGAGCAGCGTGGGCCGGTCGCCGCCGTCGCCGTGGAGGTCGCCGGCCGTCGGCCAGGGGATCGCCTCGCCGGTCTCCCAAGCCGGTCCGCGTCCGCGCGGCCAGCGGTCGAGGAACAGGAAGCCGAGCGCGCCGAACCAGAAGAACTGCAGGAACGGGCCGCCGATGGGCAGCACGTACAGCACGCCGATGATGATCCCGATGATGCCCATGAAGCGGCTCAGCAGCCCGGCGCGCATCGCGTTCAGGGAGACGATCACGAACGCGAACCCGAGCGCGAGGTTCGCGGCGAGCGCGAAGGCGCTGATGGTGGTGAGCGAGCTGTCCTTGAGAGCGTCCTTCGCGCGCTCGTTCGGGTCGAGCGCCGCGGCGGCGTCCGCGTAGGCCTTCGGGTCGGTGATCCGGTGGAGCGCGCTCGCGTCGGGCGCCGGCCGCGACACGTAGTCGTGAGCGACGTGCGTGAAGATCGTCTGGCTTGCGATCGTGAACCCGGCGACGGCCAGCGGGGCGGCCACCGCGAGCGCCAGCGCGGCGCGCGGGATCGCGGGCCTGCGGTAGCGGGTCGCCCGGTAGAGGAACCAGAGCGCGGGCGCGACCACGAGGATCGCGAGGCCCTGGAGCACTCCGGTCCCGATCACGACGCCGGAGTGGAGGTCGACCTGGTGGAGCGCCTCGTCGGTGCGGTCGGACCCCGTGGGGATGTGCGCGTTCTTGTAATAGAGGAGGCTCGCGACCGAGAACGCCACGCTCGCGAACGCGGCGAGCGCCGCCCAGCGCCCGACCCGGCGCTCCCACGCGACCTGGGCCTCGGGCGTAGGCGCGGGGGCGCCGCGGGTGGCGGCGTGCGCGGCCGCTGTGTCGCTAGTCACCTGCTCGTGTCTCCGCTCGGGTGGTTGCGGGCGGCTCGATGTCCCCCGCGCGCGGCGGATAGTACTCGGGGTCCTCGGGCTCGACGAGGCGAGACACGCGCTCGCCGATCGCGAGCACCAGATCGAGCGCGGGCGCCATCAGGCGGATCGCGCCCTCGACCAGCTCGCGCTTGCGGCGCTGCTCGGGAGCTAGCGTGGCCACGCTCAGCCTCCGCGCTGGTGGAAGAAGAACTCGGGCAGCGCCGCCTTCGCGACCTCGGCCGTGATCCGCTGGGCGAGCGAGAGGTCGCCGGCCCGGACCGCCAGGTCGTCGATCGTGACGATGCCCGCCAGCTCGCTCTCGCGCATCACGGGCAGTCGGCGGATGCGGTGCTGGACCATCAGCGCCACCGCCTCCTCGAGCTCCATCTCGACCTCGCCGGTGACGAGCGGGCGCGTGGCGTGGGCGCCGACCTGCTCCTGCGGGTCGACGCCGTCGGCGACGACCGCGAGCGCGAGGTCGCGGTCCGTCACCACGCCCACCGGATGGCCGTGCTCGCAGATCACCACCGAGCCGACGTTGCGATCGCGCATCAGTGTGCCGACCTCGCGCAGGCTCGTGGAGCCGTCCGCGGTCACCACGGGATGCGTCATCACGTCGCTGATGGGCACGGACCGAGTGTAGGGCGGGCGTGCGTCAGGGGCGGCGGGCGGACGCGCCTAGAATCAGGTCCATGTCATCCGAGGACCCCTTCGGCGGCCTGTTCGGCGACCCGGACGAGCTCCGGCGCCGCATGGCGGAGTTCGCCGAGCAGATGCAGGGCGCCCAGCGCGTCGCCTGGGCGGACAACGCGATCAAGCTCGCCGTCGACATGACCGTCGCGGGGCTCGAGCGGCTCAACCTCCAGGGGAGCGTCGAGCAGCAGGCGCAGGACCTGCGCCGCGCAATGGGCACGCTCTTCCCCGAGGCGGTCACGCTGGTGCGCGAGGCCCGCGAGGGCTTCGGGACCTAGCCGGCGCTCACCGCCGGCGCCTGCCTCTCCGCCGCCCGCTCCTCCTGGCCGCGGCGGACGACCTCCTTGAAGCTGCGGATGCGGAAGATGAACGCGAGCGCGGCGAAGCCCACCGCGAACGTGAACACCGCGATCGCGATCTGCTGCCCGACGGAGTAGGCCGCCACCGTCGTCGCCCGGGCCGTGCCGCTGAAGACCTTCACGAGCAGGGCCTGCTGCACGCCCGCCCCGCCCGGCGTGAACGGGACGACGGCGGACACCGCCTGCACGCCGAGCACGAGCAGGACGTTGCGCACCGACCCCCCGATCCCGAACGCCTCGAGCATCAGCCAGAAGGCCGTGAAGCGGAACAGCCACCCGGCGAGCTGCACCCCGAACACCTGGCGGAGGTAGCGGTCGCGGTCGCGCAGGATCGTGAAGCCCTGGCGCACCCTCGCCCAGAAGGCGCGGATGCGCTGCGAGAGGATGGCGAAGCCGACCATCGCGCCGACCACGAGCGCCGTGAGCAGGAATACGGTGAACTGCGGGTGCTGCGCGAACCAGGCCAGGTCGAAGGCAGGCAGCTTCGAGAAGTCCGGCGGCTTCGGGAACACCCCCTGGGAGAACGCGAAGGCGAGGATCACGATGCCCATGCAGGCGTCGTAGATCATCTCGACCACGAAGCTCGCCGCGACGGCGGAATAGCTCGACCCCCGGATCGAGGTCTTCGTCAGGAACAGGCGCACGACGTCGCCGCCGCGGGCCGGGATAACGCTGTTGAAGCCGTAGCCCGCGAAGTAGGCGCCCCAGATGTCGCGGTAGCGGAAGCGCGTGTCCGGATAGGCGGCGCGCAGGATGTTGAACGACGCTCGCGCGCGCAGGGAGAGGTAGACGCCGAACGCGGCGATGGCGATCAGGAGCGACCCCCAGCGCACGTGCGCGAGGTTCGAGAAGAACGAGTCGACCGCGTCGAAGAACGAGCTGAACGAGTCGCCGAGCTCCGCCAGCGGGGGCATGGCTCAACCGTACCCGCCGGCCAGCCTCGTGAGGACGTCGAGCGAGCGCTCCGGGCCGGGCCAGTGCTCGCGCAGGAGCTCCGGCCCGGCGCTGCGCACCAGGGCCCGCAGCGCGAGCGCCACGAGGATCGCGTCGTCGAGCTGGCCGGCGACCGGGATGAAGTCGGGCACGAGGTCGAACGGCAGGGCGAGGTAGCCCGCGAGCGCGAGCAGCCACAGGCGCCGCCGGCGCGGAACGCGCCTGTCCGTCGCGAGCCTCCTCATCAGCACGACGCAGTCGGGCACGAAGCCGGCCAGCGCGCGGGCGTCGGAGCGCCGGCCCGCGAGGTACAGCGCGACCACGAGCAGCGCCCAGAGCGCCGCGCAGACCACGAGCGCGATGAGGGCGACGCGCACGGGGCTCAACGGCTGCGCTCGCGGCCGGCTCCGCGCACCGTGCGCCAGGTGTCCCAGGTGATGCGGGGGATCACGAGCGTGATGCCCAGGCCGATCAGCGGGTCGGCGAGGTCGAAGCCGAGCGCGACGACCGCCGAACGGCCTGCAGCGCCGCGGCGCCGCCGAGCACGGCCAGCGACAGCGTCACCGCGCGGATCCCCTCGCGAGCGCTTGATCGAGGGCTCCACGAGGCCGTGCGAGTGCGCGCCCTGCTCGTGGTGGTGTGCGTGCAGGTGCGCGTTGGACACTGCCGGGAGGTTAGAGCGAGCCGCCCTCCCGCCGCCGAGAGCCGCCGACCGGGGCCGAGCGGCACGCTGCGCGCCGCTCGGCCCGTGCCCGGGCCGGCTCCCTAGTGGTGCGCCGGCTCCAGCATCTCGCTCGCCGCCCGGCTCACCATCACCTCGCCGATCTGCGAGCCGGTGCGCGTGATGCCCATGTCCGACAGGTGCTCCAGCACGAAGCTCGCGGCGAGGTCGTTGGAGCGCAGCGCCCCCTCCTCGTCGTGGAAGACCGTGACGGAGCAGATCGTGTCGTCCGAGGTGACGCAGACCTGGTAGGCCACGAAGCCGGGCTCGTCGGCAAGCCTGTCGGCCAAGTGCATGTCGACGCGGTGCATCGCCTCGTCCATGTCACCCGAGTCGAGACGGTAGATTCGAATGCTCGCGAACACGCGCGAGCCCCCTTCCCCGGCGCCCTGGTCGAGAGTCCCGCGCTTCCCCGGACCGGGGCCGAAGCCGCTCCTCTCGCTGTCCTCCAGAAGCTACTCCCGCCCGAAGAGGCGGGTCAAGCCGCCTCGCGCAGATCCGCGAGCGCCCCCAGCACCAGGTCGTCGTGCGCCTTCGGCGACACCTTCGGGAACACCCTCGCGATTCGGCCGTCGCCGTCGATGATGAAGGTCGAGCGCGTCACGCCCATGTACTTGCGGCCGTACATCGACTTCTCGCCCCAGACGCCGTACGCCTCCGCCACCGAGTGGTCGGGGTCCGCGAGCAGCGTGAAGCCGAGCGAGTGCTTGTCGGCGAACCTGCGGATGTCCTCCACGCTGTCCGGCGAGACGCCGAGCACGACCGCGCCTGCTGCCTCGTACTCGGCCGTGCGGTCGCGGATCCCGCAGGCCTGCGTCGTGCACCCCGGCGTGTCGGCCTTGGGGTAGAAGTAGAGGACGACCGTGCGGCCGCGGAAGTCCGACAGCCTGACGGGCTCGCCGTGCTGGTCGCGCAGCTCGAACTCGGGCGCGCTGTCTCCGATCTCCATGTCTCTCCTCTCGCTCACTTGAGGAGCCGCGACAGCCGGCGGTCCTTGAGGACGCGCCCGGCGGTCTGCTCCTCTGGGCAGTACGTCGTCACGTGCTCCTTGAAGAAGACGGCGGCGAGCGTCGCGCCGCAGCGCGGGCAGAGCTCGCCCTGCCTGCCGTGCACCTTCAGCGGCATCGGCGCCTTGTCGGGGAGCGAGTCGCCCACCACCTCCTCGTAGTGCGCGAGCGCCGCGCCGAGCACCACATCGATAGCGCCGCGCAGCGCCTCGACCTGCTCGCCGTCGAGGTCCGAGCCCTGCCGGAACGGGGAGAGCCGCGCCTCCCACAGGATCTCGTCCACCCACGCGCGGCCGATGCCGGCGATCGCGCGCTGGTCGCGCAGGAGCGGGTGCAGGCGGCGCGGCTGGTCGACGATCCGCTCGAGCTCGTCGAGCGGCGGCGCCGGGTGGGCCTCCGGCCCGAGCGTCGCCACCGCCTCGTCGGCGTCCACCGCGTCCACCCGGAGCAGCTTCGCCCAGGCCCGCTGCTGGGTGCCGAGCTCGCGCAGGCGCAGCTCGCGCCCGTCCGCGAGCCGGATCAGGATGCGCGAGCGGCGGTCCCGCAGCGAGGCGCGCCTGTCGAAGAGCTGCAGCCGCCCGGCGGACATCAGGTGGATCAGCAGCGCGAGGTCGCCGAACTCGACGATCGGCATCTTGCCGCGGCGGCGCACGTGGGTGAGCTCCCGCCCCGCGAGCGAGTCGAGCGGCGGGTCGAGCGTCTTCAGCGTCACCATCCCGGGGGCGACGGCCGACTCGACGCGCGCGCCCGCGAGCGCGCGGTCGAGGCGGCGCGCGGTGATCTCGACTTCGGGCAGCTCGGGCACCGGCCTATCTTGGCGCACGCGCCGCGCCCCCCGCGCCCGCCTCTACCCTCCCTGGCATGAGGATCGCCGTGGCTGCCGACGAGCGGACCGGCGTCGCCGAGGCCGTGCTCGAGGAGCTCCGCCGGCGCGGGCACGAGCCGGTCCCCCACGGCGCGCTCGCCGACGGGGAGCGCGCCGACTGGGCCTGGGCGAGCGAGGCGGCGGCCCGCGACGTGGCCGAGGGGCGCGCCGACCAGGCGATCGTGTGCTGCTGGACCGGTACGGGCGCGTCGATCGCTGCGAACAAGGTCGACGGCGTGCGCGCGGCGCTGTGCGCTGACGCCGAGACCGCGCGCGGCGCGCGCCGCTGGAACGACGCGAACGTGCTCGCGCTCTCGCTGCGCTCGACGAGCGAGGCGGTGCTCGGCGAGATCCTCGACGCCTGGTTCAGCGGCGAGCCGAGCGCGGACGAGGACGACCTCGCGAACATCCGGCACGTCGACGAGATCCCGCGACAGGGCTAGCCGGCGGCGTGTCGCGGCGGCGGGTCTCCCGGCAGGGGGGACCGGGCGCCCGCCGCCGCACCCATGCGCATCGAACCTGTGGACGCGGCCGGCGCCGGGATTCGTCCCGCGAATATCCTTTCCGGCCGCCGTGGGCTCGCCCGACATGGTCGACACACCCGAGCAGGCCGAGCAGCAGGAGCTTGCGCCGCTGCTCGTGCGCGAGCCGCTCGAGGCCCACCTCGACGCCCACGGGCTCGGGTCGGGCCCGATTCGCGCGCGCCGGATCGGCGAGGGGCACTCGAACGTCACCTTCCTCGTCGAGCGCGGAGGCGAGCGCTTCGTGCTGCGCCGTCCGCCGCGGCCGCCACTCCCGCCCTCCGCGCACGACGTGCTGCGCGAGGCGAGGCTGCTGCGGGCGATCGAGGGGCGCGCGCGCACGCCGAAGGTGCTGCTCGCCTGCGACGACGAGTCGATCCTCGGCCTGCCCTTCTACGTGATGGAGTACGTCGAGGGCACGGTGATCACGAGCCGGCTCCCCGACGCGCTGGACAGCCCGGCCGAGCACCGGCGCATCGCCGAGCAGCTCGTCGAGGGGCTCGCCGAGGTGCACGCCGTGGACTGGCGCGCCTGCGGGCTCGAGGACTTCGGCAAGCCGACCGGCTACCTCGACCGCCAGCTCCGCCGCTTCAGCGGGCTGTGGGAGCACAACAAGACGCGCGAGCTGCCCGTCGTGCAGGAGGTGGCCGCGTGGCTCGAGGAGAACAAGCCGGAGTCGCCGGAAGCGACGATCGTCCACGGCGACTACCGCCTCGGCAACGTGATGTTCGCGAACGGCGCTCCCGCCCGGCTCGTGGCGATCTTCGACTGGGAGCTCGCCACGATCGGCGATCCGCTCGCCGACGTCGGCTACATGACCGCCACCTACACCCGCAAGGAAGAGCCGACGGGCACGATGTTCGACGCGCTGTCGGTGACGCACGGCGAGGGCTTCCCGGCCCGCGACGAGCTCGTGGAGATGTACGAGCAGGCCACGGGCCGCTCGATGTCCGACCTGCGCTGGTACCAGGCGCTTGCGCTCTGGAAGGCCGCCGTGTTCATGGAGGGCAACTACAAGCGCTCGCTCGCCGGGACGACCGACGACCCGTACCTGAAGCTCTTCGACGTGGGCGTGCCGCAGCTCGCCGAGGCTGCGCTCAGCGTCACCAAACGGCCCCCTCCCGGCTCGTGACGGGGCTGATCGTCGACTTCGGCGGCGTCCTGACGACGAACGTGTTCGACTCGTTCAGGGCGTTCTGCGAGGCGGAGGGGCTCGACCCCGACGCGGTGAAGCGCACCTTCCGCGACAACCCCGACGCGCTCGCCGAGCTGCGCCGCCTGGAGCGCGGGGAGCTCGAGGTGCCGGAGTTCGAGCGCCGCTTCGCGCCGCACCTCGGGATCGCCGAGCCCGAGGGGCTCGTGGAGCGGCTGTTCGCCGGGGTGCGCGCCGACGAGCGGATGGTGGAGGCGGTGCGGCGGGCGCGGGCCGCCGGAGTGAGGACCGGGCTCATCTCGAACTCGTGGGGCGGCACCACCTACGACCGCGTCGCGGTCGACGGCCTGTTCGACGCGGTCGTGATCTCCGGCGAGGTCGGCCTCCACAAGCCGCAGCCCGAGATCTTCGAGCTGGGCGCCGAGCGCATCGGCGTGCCGCCGGCCGAGTGCGTCTTCGTCGACGACCTGCGCGAGAACTGCGCGGGGGCGGAGGCCGTCGGGATGACGGCCATCCTCCACCGCGGCGCCGACGGCACGCTCCCGCGGCTCGAGCGCCTGCTCGGGCTCGAGCTGCGGTAGCGCGCCCGGCCGCCTCAGCTCTCGAGCGTCGCGCTCGCCGAGATCTCCACGTTGCCCTGGAGCGCGCCCGACACCGGGCAGCCGTCCTTCGCCTGCGCGACCGCCTGGCGGAAGGACTCCTCGTCGATCCCGGGCACGCGGCCGCGCACGTCGAGCCGGATGGTGGTGATCTTGAAGCCGCCGTCGACCGCGTCGATCGTGCAGGTCGCCTGCACCTGCAGCCTCTCGGGCTCGTTGCCGCCCTTGGTCAGGATGTTCGAGAGCGCCATCGAGAGACAGCTCGCGTGGGCCGCGGCGATCAGCTCCTCCGGGCTCGTCCTGCCTTCGGAGCGCTCGGTGCGCGACGCCCAGGTGACCTCCTGGTCGCCGAGCGCGCCGCTGCCCGTGCTGAACGTTCCCCGTCCGCGGGCGAGGCTGCCCTGCCAGGTGACCGTCGCCGTTCGCTCTGCTGCCATTGGCCTCCTCCTTCGAGTGGCGATCGCCGAGCCGCGCGCGGGCAGCGCCCCCGTGCGGCCATGCCGTGCTCTGCGGGTACGTGGTACTACCCCCGGCCCGTCCCGCCGGAACGCGCCGGCGTCGCGGACCGCCGCCCGCGCTAGGCGGCCTCGGCCAGCTCCACCCGCTCGATCACGGCGTCCTCGAGCGGCTTGTCCCGGTGGTCGGTCGGCTGGCGCTCGATCGCGTCGACGGCGTCCATGCCGCTCGTCACGCGGCCGAAGACGGTGTGCCGTCCGTCGAGCCAGGGCGCCTCCTGCGTGGTGACGATGAAGAACTGCGAGCCGTTCGTGTTCGGCCCCGCGTTCGCCATCGCGAGCGCCCCGCGCACCACCTTGTGGTGGTTGATCTCGTCCTCGAACGTGTAGCCCGGGCCGCCTGTGCCCGTGCCGGTCGGGTCGCCGCCCTGGATCATGAAGTCGCGGATCACGCGGTGGAAGATCACGCCGTCGTAGAAGCCCTCGGTGGCGAGCTTGCGGAAGTTCGCGACTGTCTTCGGCGCGTCGTCGTCGAACAGCTCGAGCTCGATCGGCCCGTGGTTGGTGTGGATCGTCGCCCTGCTCATCTGGTCAGCACCTCCAGCCGGAGCTCCGCGCCCCTGACGTCGCTTCCATCGACCTTGCTCACGACCTCGTCGGCGACGGCCGCGGGCACGTGCACGAAGCTGAAGCGCTCGAGCACGCGCACGTCGCGCACGTCCTCGCCGTCGAGGTGCGTGCGGTCCACGATCGCGCCGATCACGTCGGCCGGCTCGATCCCGTGGCTGCGCCCGACGGAGACGATCACCTTCGCGAGCCTGCCGCCGTCGCGGCGCGGCTTGGTGTGGCGGGGGCGGCGCGCCTCGCGCGGCTCCTGCGGTGCCGGCTCGGCGGCGGGCGCCTCCGCGGCGACCGGCTCGGCGCCGCGGCTCTCCGCCGCCGCGCGCCTGCCGTTCGGCGACCACTCGACGATCGTGGTCTTCGCGTGCCGCTCGATCGCCTCGAGCTCGCGGCGCTCGCGCGGGGAGATCAACGTGATCGCGCGCCCGGAGCGGCCGACGCGTCCCGTGCGGCCGATGCGGTGGACGTACACGTCCGGGGAGTTGGGGATGTCGTAGTTCACGACGTGGGTGACGCCCGAGATGTCGAGCCCGCGGGCCGCCACGTCGGTGGCCACGAGCAGGCGCTCGCGGCCGCCCTTGAAGGCGATCATCACGCCGTCGCGCGAGCCCTGCGACATGTCGCCGTGGAGCGCCTTCACGCGCACGCCCCGCTCGGAGAGCGAGCGCGCCAGGCGGTCGACGCCGATCTTGGTGCGCACGAACACGATCGCCTGGTCCGGGCGCTCCTCCTTGAGCACCCGCGCGAGTACGTCGGGCTTCTCGCGGTCGCTCACCTCGAGGTAGAACTGCTCGACCGTGTCGATCGTGAGCTGCGCCGCGCGCACCCTGATCGGCACCGGCTCGAACATCCGCTTCTCCGCGAGCGCCTCGATCGGCGGCGGCATCGTGGCCGAGAAGAGCGCGGTCTGGCGGCCGGAGGGGGCGCGCGAGAGGATCGTCTCGACGTCCTCGAAGAAGCCGAGGTCGAGCATCTCGTCCGCCTCGTCGAGCACCACGTAGCGGCAGTCGGTGAGCAGCAGCTCATGGCGGCTCATCAGGTCCATCACGCGCCCGACGGTGCCCACGACGACCTGCGCGCTCCGCAGCTGCGCGATCTGGCTGCGGATCGGGGCGCCGCCGAAGGTCGCCACGATCTCCACGCCCTTGCGCTCCCCGTAGGCGCGCAGCGCCTGGGTCACCTGGATGCACAGCTCGCGCGTCGGCGTCAGCACGAGCGCCTGGACGTCGTCGATCGAGGGATCGACGTACTCGATCAGCGGCAGGCCGAACGCGGCCGTCTTCCCCGTGCCGGTCTGCGCCTGGCCGATCACGTCGCGGCCCGCGAGGAGCTCGGGGATGGCCTGCTCCTGGATCGGCGTCGGGCGCTCGTACCCGAGGTGGGCGAGCGCCTCCAGCACCGGTCGGGACAGTCCCAGCTCGGCGAAAGTCGTCATCGACGAGTGAGGGTACTCACACGGCTCAGGCGGACGGATCGATCAGCAGCTTCCCGGTGGTGCGCCGCGCCTGCAGGTCCTCGTGCGCGCGCCGCGCCTCCGACAGCCCGTACGTCTCGCCCACGAGCGGTTTCAGCTCGCCGCGGGCGGCGCGCTCGAAGAGATCGGCGAGCGGCCCGCGCAGCATGCCCTCGCGCTCGAGGCAGTGGAACAGCCAGAACCCCACCACCGCCTGCGACTTGCGCATGAGCGTCCCGCTCGACACGCGGTTCGGCTCGCGGCTCGCGATGCCGTAGGTCACGAGCCGGCCGAACGGCGCGAGCGCAGCCAGGCTCTGGTCGAACACGCGCCCGCCGGCCATCTCGAGCACCACGTCGACCTTGCGGCCGCCGTTGGCCTCGACGAGCGCCTCGCCGAGGTCCTCCCGGCCCACGTCCACGGCCGCATCGGCGCCGAGCTCGAGCGCGAGCCGGCGCTTCTCCTCGGAGCTCGCGGTGGCGATCACGCGGCCCGCGCCCATCGGCTTGCCGAGCTGCACCGCGAGGCTGCCCACGCCGCCCGCCGCGGCGTGCACGACGACGCTCTCGCCGCGCTCGAGCTTGGCGGAGGTGCGGTAGAGGTGCCAGGCGGTGAGCCCCTGGATCAGCAGGGCGAGCGCCACGCCGTCGTCCACGCCGTCGGGAATCGGGAACACCGAGTCGGCGCGCGCCACGGCGTACTCGGCGTAGCCGCCGGTGCCCGTCAGGGCCACCACGCGCTCGCCCTCGCGGAGGTCCCCCGCGCCGCGCGCGATCCTGCCGGCGACCTCCCCGCCGGGCACGAGCGGGAGCGGGAACTTCGCGAGGTAGGAGTTCTCGCGCTGGTGCGTGTCGGCGAAGTTGACGCCCGCGCGGGAGACATCGATCAGCACCTCGCCGTCACCCGGCTCGGGAACCGGGAGCTCGACGAGCTGCATCACCTCCGGCCCGCCGAACTGCTCTATCCGTATGGCGCGCATCGTGGTCGGCAGCTTACGCGGCGCGCCATGGCGGTAGGGTTCCCGCCCGCCATGGGCTTGACGGTGGTGGGATCGATCGCCTTCGACGCGGTCAAGACGCCCTTCGGGGAGCGCGAGCGGATGCTGGGCGGCTCCGCGGTCCATTTCGCGCTCGCGGCGAGCTTCTTCGCGGAGGTGCGGGTGGTCGGCCCGGTGGGCGACGACTTCGGCGAGGCCGAGTACGCCGTGCTGCGCGAGCGCGGCGTGAACGTGGACGACATCGAGCGGGTCGAGGGGGGCAAGACCTTCTTCTGGGCGGGCGAGTACCACTGGGACCTCAACTCGCGCGACACGCTCGACACCCAGCTCGGCGTGTTCGCGGACTTCGATCCCAAGCTCTCCCCTGCGGCGCAGGGGGCGGAGACGTTGTTCCTCGCCAACATCCAGCCGGACCTGCAGCGGCGGGTCCGCGCGCTGTGCGGCGAGGCGCGGCTGGTGGGCCTCGACTCGATGAACCTCTGGATCGAGACGGCGCGCGAGGCGCTCCTTCACGCGATCGCCGAGGTCGACTTCGTGTTCATGAACGACGCCGAGCTGCGCCAGCTCACCGGGCAGCCGAACCTCGTGCGCTCGGCGCGCGAGGTGCTGGCGCTCGGCCCGCGCGCCGTGGTGGCGAAGCAGGGGGAGTACGGCGCCGCGCTGTTCACGCCCGAGGGCTTCTTCGCGCTGCCGGCCTACCCGCTCGAGACGGTCGTCGACCCCACCGGCGCGGGCGACTCGTTCGCCGGCGGCTTCCTCGGGTACCTCGCCGCGCAGGGGGCGGACGCGCAGGTGGACGAGCGCATGCTGCGCCGCGCGATGACCTACGGCTCGGTGCTCGCCTCCTTCAACGTCGAGGAGTTCGGAACCGAGCGGGTTCAGCGACTCACGCCCGAGGAGATCGACGCTCGTTTCGAGGAGTTCAGGTCGATGACGAGCTTCGAAGCGGTCGAGTCCGCCTGACCGCGGCCCGCGGAGCGAGTAACGTAGGGGCCGTGGGCCGCGCGTCGACGCGGCAGAAGGCGTGAACCCACCCCGCGACACCTCCGAGCCGCCCATCGCCAAGGCGTTGGCGCACCCACTGCGAGCCGAGATCCTCGCCATACTGCAGCGGCGCGAGGCGAGCCCCACCGAGATCGCCCAGGAGATCGGGGCGCCGCTCGGCAACGTCGCCTACCACGTGCGCCAGCTCGTCTCCTTCGGCCTGCTCGAGCTCGTGCGCGAGACGCCGCGCCGCGGCGCGCTCGAGCACCACTACCGCGCGAGCGGGAGCGTGCACGTGACCCGCGCGCCGCTCACGCTCGACGACCGCGGACGCGAGGAGCTCGCCGAGCAGATGCGCGCCCTCTCGGAGCGAGCCGACCGGATCGCGCAGGAGAGCGACCGCCGCCTGTCCCGGGGCTCGCGCCGGCGCGGCCGCCGCTGCGAGCTGGTGATGATGCTCGCCGACACGCCGCCCGGCCGGGGTTGACGGGGGCGGCGCCCGGGTACGATCGCGTCAAGTGATCTGGGCGTTCGTATTCCTGTTCGTCGTCTTGAAGATCCCGGTGATCGCGGCGATCTGGCTCTGCTGGTGGGCCGGCCGCGACGCGCCGGTCGACGAGGGCCCGGGCGACGACGGGGGCTCGCCGCCCCACCCGCGGAGCCCGCTCCCGCGGCTGCCCCGCCGCGGCCCGCACGGCGACCCGCCGCTGCCCGCGCCCGCCCGCATACGCGGCGTGGCCCCGAGCCTCGAGCGGGCTCGGGAGTAGGCTCCTTCCGCCGGCCCCGGCCGTCCGGTACCCTGCGCGCCGTGAACTGGTTCGTGGTGTTCGGGCCGCTCGCAGCCGCGTGGGCCGTCGTGCTCTCGGTGCTGCTCGGCCTGCGACGCCCCGACTTCCCGCGCACGCGGAGCGCGGAGCGCGCGGTGATCGGGATCTCGATCCTGCTGGTCGCGCTGGCGATCGGGAGCGCCATCACGGGCGCCAATCATCGCGTCGGCGAGCGCGAGGGCCCGCCCGCCAAGGGCGAGACCGCCTTCGTTCGCTGAGCGCGCTCTCCGGGTAGCGCCACCCTCGGGTGGGCGCCGGCTGCAGGCCGAGGCAGCGCGTCGGTCACAATGCAGTGCGCCCCATGAATACGAGCTTGACGGAGGATGACGATGGCTGACGGCGAGACGCGAAAGGCGGAGGCGGATGGCTCGGTAGGCACCGCGACCGAGTCGCTCACCGTCACGGACAACCGCACCGGACGGACCTACGAGCTGCCGATCGTCGACGGCACCGTCAGGGCGATGGACCTCCGTCAGATCAAGGCGAGCGACGACGATTTCGGGCTGATGTCGTACGACCCGGCGTACATGAACACCGCGTCGTGCCGCAGCTCGATCACCTTCATCGACGGCGACACCGGCGTGCTCGAGTACCGCGGCTACCCGATCGAGCAGCTCGCCGAGCGGTCGACGTATCTCGAGGTCGCCTACCTGCTGATCCACGGCGAGCTGCCGACGCGCGACGAGCTCGACCGCTGGACGCACGAGATCACCCACCACACCTACGTCCATGAGAACGTGAAGGTGTTCATGCAGGGGTTCAGGCACGACGCGCATCCGATGGGGATGCTGCTCGGCACGGTCGGCGCGCTCTCGACCTTCTACCCGGCCGCGAAGGCGATCCAGTCCCCCGAGGAGCGCCACATGGCGGCGGTGCGCCTGATCGCGAAGATGCCGACGATCGCCGCCTTCTCCTACCGGCACAACCTCGGCCTGCCCTACATCTATCCCGACAACGACCTCAGCTACCCCGGCAACTTCCTCTCGATGCTCTACAAGATGACCGAGGTGAAGTACGAGCCGGACCCGCGCTTGGAGCGGGCGCTCGACGTGCTCTGGATCCTGCACGCGGACCACGAGCAGAACTGCTCGACCAGCGCGGTGCGGGGCGTGGGCTCCTCGGAGGTGGACCCGTACTCGGCGGTGGCGGCCGGAGTGGCGGCGCTCTACGGGCCGCTCCACGGGGGCGCGAACGAGGCCGTCCTGCGCATGCTCGAGCGCATCGGCTCGAAGGAGAACGTGCCGGACTTCATCAAGGGCGTGAAGAACCGGGAGGAGCGGCTGATGGGCTTCGGCCACCGGGTCTACAAGAACTACGACCCGCGCGCCAAGATCATCAAGCGCCACGCCGAGGAGGTCTTCGAGGTCACGGGCGTGAACCCGAAGCTCGAGATCGCGCTCGAGCTCGAGAAGTACGCGCTCGAGGACGAGTACTTCGTCGAGCGCAAGCTCTACCCGAACGTCGACTTCTACTCGGGCCTGATCTACGAGGCCATGAACCTGCCGAAGGACATGTTCACGGTGATGTTCGCCATCCCGCGCACGTCCGGCTGGATGGCGCAGTGGCTCGAGATGGTCCAGGACAGCGAGACGAAGATCGCGCGCCCGCGGCAGGTCTACACGGGCGAGCGCGGCCGCGACTACGTGCCGATCGACAGGCGCTGAGCGCCGCGGCCGGCGCCCGCGGGGCCGGCCGTCGCCGCGCGCTCCCGGGTGCCCGGCCGCAAGCCGGTGGATTGGGTTTGCGGCCGGGCGGATAATGACCATGAGATGAGGCGTGAGCGGCTCTTCGACGGCCACGGCCGGCGGATCTCCGACCTGCGGGTCTCGGTCACCGACCGCTGCAACTTCCGCTGCCAGTACTGCATGCCGGCGGAGGGGCTGCCCTGGCTCGGGCGCGCGGACATCCTGACCTTCGAGGAGATCGAGCGGCTGGTGCGCCTGCTCGCGGAGATGGGCGTGACCGACGTCCGCCTCACGGGCGGCGAGCCGCTCGTGCGCCGCGACTTCCCGCGGCTCGTCTCGATGCTCGCCGGAACGGAGGGCCTGCGCGACCTCTCGCTCACCACCAACGGCTACCTGCTCGAGCGCGACGCCGACGCGCTCGTCGAGGCGGGCATCCGGCGCGTGAACGTGTCGATCGACTCGCTCCAGCGAGACCGCTTCTTCCAGCTCACCCGCCGGGACGCGCTGCCGCGCGTGCTGCGCGGGCTCGAGGCGCTAGCGCGGCATCCGGAGGTGCGCCCGATCAAGGTGAACGCCGTGGCGATCCGTGGGTTCACCGAGCAGGAGGCGCTGCCGTTCGCCGAGTTCGCGCGCCGCACCGAGTTCCAGGTGCGCTTCATCGAGTTCATGCCGCTCGACGGGGACAGGGCCTGGACGCCCGACGCCGTCCTCACGGGCAGGGAGCTGCGCGAGCTCATCGGGCGCGTGTACCCGCTCGAGGAGCTTCCGCGGGAGCCGTCGGCCACGGCGCGGGTGTTCCGGTTCGCGGACGGCCGGGGCGAGATCGGCTTCATCGACCCCGTGTCGGAGCCGTTCTGCGCCGACTGCAACCGGATCAGGCTGACCGCGGACGGGAAGCTGCGGACCTGCCTCTTCTCGCTGCACGAGACCGACCTGCGCGAGCCGCTGCGCTCGGGCGCGGGCGATGACGAGCTCGAGCGGATCCTGCGCGACGCGGTCTGGCGCAAGGAGCTGAAGCACCACGTCGGCGAGCCCGGCTTCCGCCAGCCGCCGCGCTCGATGTCGGCGATCGGCGGCTGAGCCATTCCGCGTCCCCTTCTCCCTCCGCGGCCGGCGGTAGCTTTGCGGGGCGGTGGGGAGCTACAGGGTCACGGTGAGGCACGGGCCCAAGGTGGAGCGCGAACGCTACGCGGAGCTCGAAGGCGCGCTCGACGCGCTCGAGCGGTGGGCGGCGCGGCTCGCGCGCGAGGCGGACGCGCGCCCCGTCGACCTGAAGCTGGTCCGCCGCTTCGACCCGGTGCGCCAGGTGGTCGCGCGGATCGAGGTGAGCGGGCCGGGCCGCCTGCGGGCGGGGGTCGACGTCCGCGGCGACGGCAGCGTCGAGAGCTTCACCGGCCGGCTGCGCCGGAGGCTGGTCCCGCAGCGCCCGCGCGAGAGCGCGGTCGACGCGCTGCGGCGCGAGGTGGCGCATGGCTGACGGGAAGCCGGTCTGGCGCGTTCCCCTCCCGCACGGCGCTGAGCCGCCCTACCGCGTGTTCGTCAACGGCGTTCCCCAGCGCGAGGGCGTCGACTACCGGCTAAAGGGCCGGGAGCTCGTGTTCGAGCGCCGCCTCGCCAAGGAGGGCCAGCTCGGGTTCTGGCGCTGGCTGTCGATGTTCCTGGGGCTCTTTGGCACCTACCGCCAGAACGACTCGGTGGACGTGCAGTACCGCCTGCACGGCCAGGAGCGGATCGCCGTGGGGCTTGACATCGTGCCCCCGCCCGAGGACGAGGCCCCGGCCGAGCGCCGGTGACCGCCTAACCTTTCCCGACCATGCGCATCGACCGCATCATCGAGGAGCGCCGGCCGTGCTTCTCGTTCGAGTTCTTCCCGCCGAAGACCGACGAGGGCATGGAGAGCCTCTTCAACACGGTCGCGGAGCTCAAGCAGGACGACCCGGGGTTCGTGTCGGTGACCTACGGCGCGCTCGGCTCCACGCGCGACCGCACCATCGAGGTGACCAAGCGCATCAAGCGCGAGCTCGGGGTGGAGGCGATGTCGCACCTGACGTGCGTGGGCGCGACCCGCGAGCAGCTGCGCGAGATCCTCGACGAGCTCGGCGAGGCCGGCATCGAGAACGTGCTGGCGCTGCGCGGCGACCCGCCACAGGGCGAGACCGAGTGGAAGCCGACGCCCGGCGGCCTGCGCTACTCGACCGAGCTCGCCGAGCTGATCACCTCGAACTACGACTACTGCGTGGGCGCCGCGTGCTTCCCCGAGGTGCACCCCGAAGCCCCCGACATGGCGGCCGACCTGCGCTTCCTCAAGAAGAAGGTGGAGGCGGGAGCGCGCTTCCTGATCACGCAGCTCTTCTACGACAACGAGCTCTACTTCGACTTCGTCGCGAAGGCGCGCGCCGCCGGCATCGACGTGCCGATCCTGCCCGGGCTGATGCCGATCACGAGCTACCAGCAGATCAAGCGCATCACCGGGCTCTGCGGCGCCTCGATCCCGGCGGACCTCGAGCGCGAGCTGGCCGCCCGCGCCGACGACCCCGCGGCGGTCCAGGGCCTCGGCGTGGCCTACGCGACGCTCCAGGCGGCAGACCTGCTGGCGCGCGGCGCGCCTGGCATCCACTTCTACACGCTCAACCGCTCGCCGGCCACGCGCGCGATCCTCGCGGCGCTGCGCGCCTGGCGCCCGTGGGAGGGCGGCGGGCGCGTGAACCCGGCGCTCGCGGCCTTCGGCTAGCCGTCCGGCGGGCGGCGCACCTCAGCCTGCGGCGAGCGCCCAGCGGTCGGGGTCCTCCTCGACCTTGTCGACCTCGCCGAGGCGCTCGAGGTGGCGCAGGTAGACGAGCGTCTCGGACAGCCCCCAGACGAGCGCCAGCTCGCTTGGGCTCTCCTCGCCGAGCAGCGCGGGAACGATCTCGAACGGCGTCTTTGGGCCGGGCCGGAGCGCTCCGCGCACGCGCTCGAGGCGCTCGCGCACGGTCTTGCGGTTCGCCTCGATGTGGGCCTGCACGGTGCGGAACGGGCGCCCGTGTCCGGCCAGGCAGAGCTTCGCGTCGAGCCGCTCCAGGACGTCGAGCGAGCTCAGGAACTCGCCCGCCGGGTCGGGCGACCAGCCGTAGTCGTAGTAGAGCGAGACGCGCCCGAGCAGGTGGTCGCCGGAGAGGAGCAGCCCGCGCTCGGGCTGGTGCAGGCACACGTGCGAGGGCGCGTGCCCGGGCGTCTCGTACACCTGCCAGCGGCCGAGATCGGTCTCGACCTCGACGCCGGGGACGAGATCGCGGTCGGGCATCACGATGCCGGCGATGTCGTATCCCCGGGCTTTGCGCTGCTCCTGGTGGCGGCGCAGGGCGGCCTCCGGCACGCCGCTCTGGCGGGCGACCTCGATACGGCGCTCGAAGCTGCGCTCTGGGTCGGCCGCCGCCTCGGTGAGATGCGCGTGGCTCGGGTGCATCCACAGCTCGCAGCCGGACGCCTCGACGATCGGCTGCGCGAGGCCGTAGTGGTCGGAGTGGGCGTGGGTGCAGACGAGCAGGCGCACGTCGGCGAGCCCGAGACCGGCCTGGGCGAGCGCCTGCTCCAGGCGGCCGAGCCCGCCCTGCTCCGCGAGGCCCGTGTCCACGAGCACGACCCCGTCCCCCGCCACGATCGCGTACGCGTTCACGTGCGGCACGCCCGGCCAGCCGAGGATCGGCAGCCGCAGGCGCCAGAGTCCGCGCATGATCTGGTCTGCGCGAGCGAGCTCGCGCCTGCTGCGCGGCGCGCTCACGAGCCTCCCTCGGGATCGACCAGCACGCCGGGGTTGAGGATGCCGCTCGGGTCGACCGCGGCCTTGGCGCCCCGCAGCGCCGCGGCGAAGGGGTCGGGACGCTGGCGGTCGTACCACGGTCGGTGGTCGCGGCCGACGGCGTGGTGGTGGGTGATCGTGCCGCCGGCGGCCAGGATCGCCTCGCTCGCCGCGCGCTTGACCGCGTCCCACTGCTCGAGCTCGGAGCCGCGGCGCGCGGGAGCGAGCACCGTGAAGTACGGCGCCGCCCCGTCGGGGTAGACGTGCGTGAGCCGACAGGTCACGCGGCCCGCGCCGCACTCGCCCGCCACGGCGCGCTCGGCGCTCTCGCGCACCGCGGCGACGAAGTCGGCGAAGCGGTCCCACGTGATCGCCGTCTCGAGCGTCTCGGCGATCACGCCGCCGAGGATCATCGTGTCGCGCAGGTACGGGGCTTGGAGGAAAGCGTCGCGCCAGGTCGCCACCCCGTCGTCAGCGCGCGCCAGGTCGCCGGATATGCGCGGCTCGCCCTCGGGCTCGCCGCCGTGGTCGCGGCAGAGCTCGAGCCCGCGCGCGAGCCACGGCCCGAGCGGGTGGTCGGCCGACTCGAAGCCGAGCACGAGCAGCGCGCGCCCTTCGGGCGCCGCGCCGGTGGTGGCGGCCTCCGCCGGGTCGAGCAGTCGGCAGTTCGAGGGGTGGAGGCCGGACTGCGCGAGCGCCCGGGCCGCGGCGGCGCCGTCCTCGAAGGAGCGGAAGAGCACGCCGGCCGAAGCCTTGAAGCGCGGCCGCTCGCGCACGCGGACCCACGCCTCCGTGATCGCGCCGAGCACGCCCTCGGAGCCGATCAGGAGCCGGTCGGGGCTCGGTCCCGCGCCCGACCCCGGCAGCCGCCGGCTCTCCCACCAGCCGCTCGGGGTGAGCGCGCGCACGGACTCCACGAGGTCGTCGATGTGCGTCTCGAGCGTGGCGAAGTGGCCGCCCGCGCGGGTGGCGATCCAGCCGCCCAGCGTCGAGTGCTCGAACGACTGCGGGTAGTGGCGCAGCGTGAGCCCGTGCTCGCGGAGCTGCCGCTCGAGGCGCGGCCCGCTCGCGCCGGCCTGGATGCGCGCGGCGAGCGACTCGCGGTCCACCTCGAGCACGCGGTCGAGCGCCTTCAGGTCGATCGACACCGTGCCCGCGTAGCCATCCCCGACGTCCGGCTCGACGCCTCCGACCACGCTCGTGCCGCCGCCGAACGGGATCGCTGCCGCCCCGGCCTCCTCGCACCAATCGAGCACCGCCTCGAGCTCGCCCTCGTCGCGCGGCCGCGCCACGACGTCCGGCGGGTGGTCGATGCGACGGCGCAGGGCGCGGACGATGTCGCGGTACGACTTGCCGTAGGCGTGGGTCGCCCGCTCGTAGACGTCGCTCGAGCAGATGTCGGCGAGCGAGGCCGGGGGCGAGAGGCGCGGCTGCGGCAGCTCGAGATCGCCGAGCGACGGTGGGCGCTCGACCTCGTCCGGCGGGAAGCCGAGCCGGCGCCGGATGCCGGCGGCGGCCTCCGAGACCTGCGCGAAAGGGGGTTGCTGGTCCTCGAATCCCCAGCCCCAGAACTTGAGTCGGCGAACGTCCACGACGGCCTGCAGCTTTGCAGGCTCTATCGTTACGCGCCGGACGAGATGTCGACGCGTACCACGGTCCAGATCACGATGCCCCAGATGGGCGAGTCGGTGACCGAGGGAACGATCCTCGAGTGGCGCAAGCAAGTCGGCGACTCCGTCGAGCAGGACGAGCCCCTCGTAGACGTCTCGACGGACAAGGTCGACACCGAGGTTCCCTCGCCGGCCACGGGCACGCTCGTCCGCATCCTCGCCGAAGCCGACGAGACCGTGCCGGTCGGCACCGTGATCGGCGAGATCGCCGTCGGCGACGGCGGGGCGCCCGCGCCCGCCGCGCCCGCCGGCGAGAACGGCACCGCCACCACGGGCGGCGCCGAGCCGCAGGCGCCCGGCCGGGCGACGGACGAGGACGCCCCGGAGGGCGGCGAGCCGGCGGCGCTGGTGGATCTCGTGTTCCCGCAGATGGGCGACTCGGTCGCCGAGGGGACGGTGCTCGAGTGGCGCAAGCAGGTGGGCGACCCCGTCGAGGCCGAGGAGACCGTGGTCGAGATCTCGACCGACAAGGTCGACGCCGAGGTCCCCGCGCCGGTCGCCGGCACGATCGTGGAGATCCTCGCCCAACCCGACGAGACGGTTCCCACCGGCGCCGTGCTCGCGCGCATCGCGCCGAGCGCCGCGGGCGCGCGCGCTGCCGGCGGCGGCGCGCAGCCACCGCGCGAGGCGAGCGCCCCGACCGAGGGACAGCGGATCCACGCGGGCAACGGCGACGCGAACGCCACGCCCGTCGCCGCGCGCATCGCGAGCGCGCACGGGCTCGACGTCGCGAGCGTGCCGGGCAGCGGGCCGCGCGGCCGCGTGACGAAGAGCGACGTGCTCGCCGCCCTCGAGGGCGACGGGCGGGCCGCCGCGCCGCCCGCCGCGGAAGCGCCGAAGTCGACGCCGCTCCGCGGCCCGGCGGCGATGCTCGCGAAGCTCATGGACGAGAGCCGCTCGATCCCGACGGCCACGAGCTTCCGGACGATCGAGGTCGACGAGCTCGACAGGCGCCGGCGCATGCTCAAGGACGCGGGCAGGCGGCTCTCGTTCACGCACCTGATCGCCTGGGCGATCGTCGAGGCCGCGCGCGAGATGCCGGTGATGGCCCACGCCTACGCCGAGGTCGACGGCAAGCCGCAGCGGGTCGAGCCCGCGAGCGTGAGCCTCGGCATCGCGGTGGACGTCGAGCGCAAGGACGGGTCGCGCTCGCTGGTCGTGCCGGTCATCAAGGCCGCGAGCGAGCTCGACTTCCCCGCCTTCGTCGAGCGCTACGACGAGCTCGTGGCCGGCGCGCGCGACAACACGCTCCCGCCGGCGGCGTACCAGGGCGCGAACATCAGCCTCACGAACCCCGGCGGCATCGGCACCGTGGCCTCGGTGCCGCGCCTCATGCCCGGCCAGGGCACGATCGTCGCGACCGGCGCGATCGGCTACCCACCGGGCTTCCAGAGCGCCGACCCCGCCAGGCTCAGGGAGCTCGGCGTCTCGAAGGTGATGACGATGACGTCCACCTACGACCACCGCATCATCCAGGGCGCCGAGTCGGGCGCGTTCCTGCGCCGGATCGACCAGCTCCTGCAGGGCGAGGACGGCTTCTACGAGCGCGTCTTCGGCGCGCTCGGGGGGCCGCCGAGCGACGGCGCCGGCCCGATCACCGCGGCCGAGCCGGCCCCCTCGGCGATCACGCCGGCCGTCACCGGCAAGCCGGACGAGGCGCTGCTGCAGGCCGTGCAGGCCGCCACGTCCGTCGTCAAGGCCCACCGCATGCACGGGCACCTCGCGGCGCGGCTCGACCCGCTCGGCTCCGAGCCGGTGGGCGACCCGGCGCTCGACCCGGCGACGGTGAACCTCACCCCCGAGCTGATGCGCGCGATCCCCGCGTCGGTCCTGCGGGTGGCGGTGCCCGGGGAGACCTTCGCTGACGCGCTGCCGCACCTCCAGGAGACCTACTGCGGCACGATCGCGTACGAGATCGAGCACATCTCGGACCACGAGCAGCGCGTCTGGCTACGCCAGACGATCGAGTCCGGGCAGCACCGCCAGCCGCTCTCGGATGAGGAGAAGCGAGCGCTGCTCGAGCGGCTCTCCGCCGTCGAGGCGCTCGAGACCTACCTCCACAAGGCCTTCCTCGGCAGGAAGCAGTTCTCGATCGAGGGCCTCGACATGCTCGTCCCGATGCTCGACGCCGTGATGGACCAGGCCGCCGAGGCGGGCGCGCGCGAGGTCGTGATCGGCATGGCGCACCGCGGCCGCCTCAACGTGCTCGCCCACACGGTCGGGCGCCCGTACGAGTCGATCCTCGTCGAGTTCGAGGGCGAGGCTTCCCTCGACGCCGACACGGCGAAGCCCGAGGAGGGCACGGGCGACGTGAAGTACCACTACGGCGCGTCGGGCACCTACCGGACGCGCTCGGGCAAGGGCCTGACCGTGACGCTGTCGCCGAACCCGAGCCACCTCGAGTACGTCAACCCGGTGATCGAGGGGCGCGCCCGGGCCGACCAGACGAGCCGCGCCGGCCGGCAGGCGCTGCACGACCCGACCGCGGTGCTGCCGCTGCTGATCCACGGCGACGCCGCCTTCCCGGGTCAGGGCGTGGTGGCCGAGACGCTGAACCTGCAGGCGCTCGAGGGCTACTCGACCGGCGGCACGGTCCACATCATCGCCAACAACCAGCTCGGCTTCACGACCGATCCCGAGGAGGGCCGCTCCACCCGCTACGCGTCCGACCTCGCGAAGGGGTTCGACATCCCGATCGTGCACGTGAACGCCGACGACGTGGAGGCGTGCATCGCCGCCGTGCGGCTCGCGATGGAGTTCCGCCGGCGCTTCGGCCGCGACGCGCTGATCGACCTGATCGGCTACCGGCGCTACGGCCACAACGAGACCGACGAGCCCGCGTACACGCAGCCGCAGATGTACGACCGGATCAAGAAGCACCCGCCGGTCCGCAAGCTTTACGCCGAGCGCCTGATCGAGGAGGGCGTCGTCACCAAGGAGGAGGCGGACCGGATGGCCGCCGACGCCTACCAGAAGCTCGTCGACGCGCACAACGAGCTGAAGGCGTCGATGTCGAAGAGCGGCCCCGACACGGGCGAGTTCGAGCTCGACCGCTCCGCGAGCGCCGAGCCGCGCACCACCGTGCCGGCGGACACGCTGATCTCGCTGAACGAGCAGCTCCTCAAGGTCCCGGAGGGCTTCAACCTCCACCGCAAGCTGAAGCCGCAGATCGAGCGCCGCCGCCAGAGCATCCAGGACGGGACGATCGACTGGGCGCAGGCGGAGGCGCTCGCGTGGGCGTCGCTGCTCCAGCAGGGCGTGCCGATCCGCCTCACCGGCCAGGACTCGGAGCGCGGCACCTTCAGCCAGCGCCACCTCGTCTTCCACGACGCGAAGACCGGCGCTCGCCACGCGCCGATCCAGCAGCTCCCGAACGCGACCGCGCCGTTCGAGCTCCACAACTCGCCGCTGTCCGAGGTCGCCTGCCTCGGCTTCGAGTACGGCTACAGCGTCCAGGCGCCGGACGCGCTCGTGCTCTGGGAGGCGCAGTTCGGCGACTTCGTCAACAGCGCCGAGGTGATCGTGGACCAGTTCATCGTGTCCGGGCTCGCCAAGTGGGGCCTTACGAGCCGGCTGACGCTGCTCCTGCCGCACGGCTACGAGGGCTCGGGGCCCGAGCACTCGAGCGGCCGGGTCGAGCGCTTCCTCCAGCTCGCCGCCGAGGGCAACATCCGCGTGGCGAACTGCACCACGCCCGCGCAGTACTTCCACCTGCTGCGGCGTCAGGCGCTCGTCTCCAAGCGCCGCCCGCTCGTCGTGATGACGCCGAAGAGCCTGCTGCGGCTGCCGGCCGCCACCTCGCGGCTCGAGGATCTCAGCGAGGGCGCCTTCCAGCCGGTGCTCGACGACCCGACGCTGCCCGGCTCGCGCGAGGAGGTCACGCGGCTCGTGCTCTGCTCGGGCAAGGTCTACTACGACATCGTCTCCTCGGAGCAGCGACCGGAGCGGCGCGAGGTGGCGGTCGGCCGCGTGGAGCTGCTCTACCCCTTCGCCGAGAACGAGATCGCCGCGCTGATCGCGAGCTATCCGAACGTGCGCGAGGTGGTGTGGGTGCAGGAGGAGCCGCAGAACATGGGCGCCCGCGGCTTCATGAAGCCCCGGCTCGAGGAGATGCTCCCCGAGGGGGTGGCCTTCGGCTACGTCGGCCGCGAGCTGCGCGCCTCCCCCGGCGAGGGGTACACGGCCGCGCATCGCGCGGAGCAGCAGCGCATCGTGCGCGCCGCGCTGCGCACCGGCGGCTAGCGCTTGCCGCCCTGGGCCGCGGCCAGCCGCTGGGCGATCCCGCGGCCGCCGGCGCGGCGCGAGAAGGCGGCCGTCAGCCCGGGCGCGACGCCGAACAGCCAGCCGCCCGAGCGCAGGAGCATCGGCGCCACGTCGATCTCGGGCTGGTTCGTCTCGAGCCCGCGGATCACCGCCGCGGCCACCTCGTCGGGCGTGACCGTGCCCACGCCGCGGGGCAGCGTCACGCCGGCCTCGGCGAACATGCCGGCCTCGCTCACGAAGCCCGGGAACACAGTGGTCACGCCCACGCCGCTGTCGAGCAGGTCCTCGTGGAGGGCGAACGCGAAGCCGCGCAGCCCGAACTTGGTGGCGCTGTAGACGGCGCCGCCCGCGCTCGCCACCTTGCCCGCCATCGAGGAGACGAACACGAGGTGGCCGTGGCCACGGCTAGCCATCGCGGGCGCGAGCGCGCGCGCCATCTGCATCGGCGCGCGCAGGTTGACGGCGAGCGCGCGGTCGAGCTGCTCCTCGCTGAAGCTGTCGACGGTCCCGGACGCGGGGAGTCCGGCGTTCGCCACGAGCACGTCCACCGTGCCCGCACGCGCGAGCAGCGAGCGCACGCCGTCGGGGTCCGCGAGGTCGGCCGGCAGCGCCTTCGCCCGCTCGCCGAGGTCGGCGGCCAGCGCGGCCAGCGCGTCGGCGCGGCGGCCGTTGAGCAGCACGTGCGCGCCGTGCCCGTGGAGCGCCCGGGCGATCGCGCCTCCGATGCCGCCCGAGGCGCCCGTGATGAGCGCCCGCCGGCCGCTCAGGTCGAGCGGCACGGGGTTCGCTCCGTTGGGTGAGGACGCCCGGGCGGCATGCGCATGAGATCGTATCCCGCGCCAGGACCCTGGATGACGATCGGAGGTCAGATGCCCGCAGCACGCTTCGTGGACGCGCTCAACGAGCAGATCGAGTACGAGTTCGGCGCCTCGCAGGCGTACGTCGCCGCCGCGGTGTACTACGACGCGCAGACGCTCCCGCAGCTCGCCGGCTTCTTCTACCGCCAGGCGGTCGAGGAGCGCAACCACGCGATGATGATGGTCCGGTACCTGCTCGACGCCGGCGAGGACGTCCGCATCCCGGGGGCGCCGGCGCCGAACGGCGAGTTTTCCGACATCGTCGGCCCGGTGGCCGCGGCGCTCGAGCAGGAGCGGCGCGTGGCCGGGCAGATCGAGCGGCTCGCGTCGATCGCCCGCGCGGAGGGCGACTACACGAGTGAGCAGTTCATCCACTGGTTCCTGAAGGAGCAGGTGGAGGAGGTGGCGACGATGTCCGCGCTGCTCGCCGTGGTCGAGCGCTCGCGCGAGAACCCGATGCTGGCGGAGGACTACGTCGCGCGCGAGCACCCCGGCGTGGAGGCCGAGGACCCGACGGCGCCGCCGGCCGCGGGCGGGGCGCTCTAGGCCCCGCCCGGCCGCGACGCGGCCGAGCTGCGATGCGCCCGCCGAGGCGGCCGAAACGACTGCGCCCCGCCGAGGCGGGGCGAGGTCCAGCGCGAGCGACGGGACTCGAACCCGCGGCCTCCGGCGTGACAGGCCGGCGCTCTAACCAACTGAGCTACGCCCGCTGAGGGCACAACGGTAGCGAACGCGGCGGGGGTTGCGCCCGCTGAGCAGCGTGGCCTGCCCGCTCGAGTCACCGCTTTTTCACATCGGCGCGCGCCCGCTGCGCGAACGTCGAGGGCGATGACGAGAACAGAGATACATTTCCACCTGCTGCCGGGCCTCGACGACGGCCCGGCCACGATCGAGGAGTCCGTCGAGCTCGCGCGCGCCGCGGCCGCCGACGGGACCTCGACGATCGTCGCCACCCCGCACGTGCGCGCCGACTTCGTCACCGAGGTGACGCAGCTCCCCGGCCTCGTCCGCGAGGTCCAGGAGCGGATCGACCGCGAGGGCATCGGCATCGCCGTGCGGACGGGCGCCGAGCTGGGACACGACATGGTCGGCCGGCTCGACCAGCGCGAGCTCGACACGATCGCCGTCGGCCCCGAGCACCGCCGCTGGCTGCTGCTCGAGGCGCCGTTCGAGGGCATCGCCGAGCCGCTGCATGCAGCCGCCGACGAGCTGCGCGCCCGCGGCTTCGGCGTCGTGCTGGCGCATCCGGAGCGAAGCGCCGGCCTGCTTGCGGGCGGGTCGCCCGGGCTGCGGCGGGAGCTCGCGCGCGGGTCGCTGCTTCAGGTGAACGGCGGCTCGCTGCTCGGCGCCCACGGCCCGGCCGCGCGGGTCGCCTCGCTGCGGCTCGTGCGCAGCGGGCTCGCGGCCGCGGTCGCCTCGGACGCGCACTCGCTTGCGCGCGGGCGCAGGCCGCTGCTCACGCGAGCCTGCGAGACGATGCTCGCCGAGGGGGTCGACCCGGGCCGCGCCCGCCACCTCACGACGCGGGGGCCCGAGCGCCTGGTGCGCCGGGGCGTGCTCGCGCCCGGTCGCGTCCCGGTCGCGGCTTAGGCGCCGGGTCCGCGCGCCGCGCTAGCGGTGCAGTCGGAGGCTCATGCCCTCGAGCAGGTGGGCGACCTCCTCGCACGAGTCGATCGCCTGCTCGAGCGATCCGAGGATGTCCTTCCAGCGGATCACGACCATCGGGTCGGTGCCGCTGTGGAAGAGGGCCCCGATCGCGTCGCGGATGATGCGGTCGCCGTCGTTCTCGAGCCGGTGGATCTCGATCAGGTGGTGCGCGAGCCCCTCCGCGTCGGGCAGCGTGGCAAGCGCGCGGCCGACCTCGCGGCTCGCCTCGACGAGCACCCCGGCCTGCTGCTGGGCCTGCTCCATCGGCGCCTCGACGCCGTAGACGCCGAGCGCGTCGGCGGCCTCCTCGGCGAAGTCGACGATGTCGTCGAGCGCGCGCGCCAGGTCGTAGACGTCACCGCTCGCCAGCCGGCCCTGCCCGAGGCGCCGGCGCGGCCCGCCGCGACCGAGCCGGTGGATGATGTCGTGGGTGATGCGGTCGCCCGCCTGCTCGCACACGAGCAGCTCGCGGGCGAGCTCCGCTCGGTCCGGGAAGTCGGCGAGCAGGTCGCGCAGCAGCAGGCTCGCCCGCTCGACGTTGCGCCCCGACTCCTCGAGCAGCGCCAGGAGGACCGGGTCGGCGCCGCGGCTGCGCAGGCCGAAGATCATGCGGCCGGGGGCAGCTCGCCCGGCGCGCGCGGGGGCGGCGCCGAGTCCTGCGGCTCCGGCGGGACCGCCTCGAAGCGGTAGCCGATGCCGAAGTGGGTGTGGATGTAGGTCCAGCCGGGCGAGAAGCGCTCGATCTTCTGGCGCAGCTTGCGCACGAACACGTCGACCGAGCGGTCGCCGCGCACCATCGTGTAGCCCCACACGTGACGGTAGATGTCCTCGCGCTCGAGCACCCGCCCCTCGGAGCGGGCGAGCAGCTCGAGCAGCTCGAACTCGCGCCGCGTGAGGTCGAGCGACTGGCCGCCGACGAAGGCCTGGAACTGGTCCGGCCGGATCTCGAGCTCGCCGGCGCGGCGCGGCGCGTCGCCCGAGGCGGCGTCGGCGCGCCTGCGCCTGCGCACCACCGCCTCGACGCGCGCCACGACCTCCTGTGGGTGGCAGGGCTTGGTGATCCAGTCGTCGGCGCCGAGCCGCAGCCCGCGCACCCGCTGGGCGACGGTCGAGGGTCCGGTGCAGACGATCACGCCGAGCCCCGGCAGCTCGCCCGCGACGCGCCCGAGGAACTCCCAGGCGTCCTCCCCCAGCAGCGCCAGGTCCACCACGAGGGCGTGGACGCGCATCGCAACGAGGTCCTCCGGGCGCGCGGGTGCGGAAAGCGCCCGGTAGCGCCATCCCATCTCCTCGGCCCGCTTGGTGAGGACCCGGACGAATCCGCTGTCGCGGTCGACTATCGCGAGCTTGATCGGGCCTGGCTGTGCCTGCGGCGACGAGCTCACGGCTGTGAGCGGCTCCGCCATCTGAGTGGAGCCTAGCGGGCGCCGATCTTTCGCCCAAACGGCGTTCACAGCCTTTTCACACGGCGGCCACAGCTCCGTAACAGGCTTTGCGACGTGCCGTGGGACGCTCGCGCCGTGAGTCAACTCGAAGAGAAGGAGGCCATGTGAAGTCACGCAAGTGGCTCGCAGCCGTAGCGTGCGCCGGCCTTGCGCTGGGCGCGGCGGCGTGCGGCGGCGGCGACGGCCAGGGCACGGCTGCGACCGGCGGCGGCTCCGGCGGCGGCACGGTGAACGGGGCCGGCTCGACGTTCGCGGCGCCGATCTACCAGCAGCTCGGGAGCACGCTCAAGGACCAGGGCGTGACCGTGAACTACCAGCCGGTGGGCTCGGGCGCGGGCATCGCGCAGCTCACGGCGGGGACGGTCGCGTTCGCGGGCAGCGACCCGCCCATGAAGGACGACGAGCTCCCCGCCGCCCGCAAGAAGGGCGACCCGGTCCACATTCCCGTGGCGTTCGGCGCGATCACGGTCGCCTACAACGTGCCGGGCGTCGGCGCCGGACTGAAGCTCGACGGGCCGACCATCGCCGACATCTTCCTCGGCAAGGTCACCAGGTGGGACGACCCCGAGATCGCGAAGGCGAACCCGGGCGTGAAGCTCCCCGCGAGCGACATCGCCGTCGTTCACCGCTCCGACGAGTCCGGCACGACCAAGGGCTTCACCGACTTCCTGCAGCAGGAGAGCCCCGAGTGGAAGAGCAAGGTCGGGTCCGACAAGACCGTGAAGTGGCCGACCGGCACCGGCGCGAAGGGCAACGACGGCGTGGCCGCGGCCGTGAAGCAGACGGAGGGCTCGATCGGTTACGTCGAGCAGGCGTACGCGCTGCAGAACCACTTCACGACCGCCGCCGTGAAGAACAGCTCCGGCCGCTACGTGCCGCCGTCGCTCGAGTCGACCACGGCCGCCGGCGAGGGCGTGAAGGTGCCGGGCGACTTGCGCTTCACGATCGTCAACTCGCCGAACCCGAAGGCGTACCCGATCGCCTCGCAGACGTTCCTCATCGTGTACCAGGACGACTGCAAGGCCGGCGTGCTGAAGAAGGGCGACGCCCCGGCGCTCGCCCGCTTCCTCGACTACGTGACCGGCGACGGGCAGCAGGTGCTCGAGCAGCTTGCGTACGCGAAGCTGCCGGACTCGCTGCTCGCGAAGGCGAAGGAGAAGGTGCAGGGGCTCCAGTGCGACGGCGGCCCGCTCGCGGGATGAGCTGACGGATGGAGGCCCGTTCGATCCAGCTCCGCGGCGACCGCTCGACGCTCGAGCGGTCG
>JADGHQ010000111.1 GCA_019683805.1 Thermoleophilaceae bacterium | reverse complement strand
CGAGCAGGGGCGCCTACGCTTCGTACATGGAGGGAGCGGGTGCCACGCTCCTGAAGCGTCCGTTCTACCGCGTGGCGCACCGGATCCTGCGCGTGTGGTGGCGCGTCGCGAAGCCGCGCGCCCGCGGGGTTCGCTGCGTGCTGCGCCGCGAGGAGCGCCTGCTGCTCGTGCGCCACACGTACGGCGATCGCGAGTGGTCGCTGCCGGGCGGGAGGATGCGGCCGTGGGAGCAGGCCGAGGCGACCGCGCGGCGCGAGATGCGCGAGGAGCTCGGGCTCGAGCTCGAGCGCTGGAGCGCGCTTGGGAGCTTCGAGTCGCGCCGGCTCGGCAAGCGCGAGACCATCTTCTACCTCGAGGCCGAGGTGCCGGCCGGCGAGCTGCGCGTGGACCGGGGCGAGATCGGCGAGGTGCGCTGGGCGACCGCGCGGGAGGCGGCGGCGCTCGAGTCGGAGGTCCTCCGCGAGGCCGTGGACGCGGGCGTGCTCTCGCCCGCGTAGAGCCCCGGGGCCCTGGCGCTCCACGGGCCCCGGTCCCCGGCGCGCTCCGTCAGGGAGCGGCGCCCCAGCTCGTCGCCGTGCGGAAGCTCGCGCGCGCCGCGGCGCGCTCCTCGGGCGTGAGGCGGATGTAGTAGAGCCGGAAGCGGCCGATCACGACCTCGTCCCCGTCCGCGAGCAGGTGCCACTCGACCCGCTCGCCATTGAGGAAGACGCCGTTGAGGCTGCGATCGTCGAGGATGCGCGCGCCCTCGTCGTCGCTGTGGATGAGCGCGTGCCGCCGCGACACCGTCGGGTCGTCGAAGCGGATGTGCGCCGAGAGGCTGCGGCCGACGCGGGTCCAGCCCTCCTGCAGCGGCACCACCCGCACGCGCTCGTCCTCCTCCCACGCGAGGTACCCGCCGCTCGCCACGAGCGCCTCCCGCGCCTCGGCGAGCCACTCCGGCGCCTCGACCTCGGTCGGCGCGAACGGCTCGAGCCCCGACTGCTCGAGAAAGAGCGAGGAGCGGCGGAAGCGCCCGCTCCCGCAGCGAGGACACGCCGGGACCTCGTCCTGCTCGTGGAGCGCGATCGCGAAGCCGCACCTTTCGCAGTGGAACGAGCCGGCTCCGGCGAGCGTCCCGGAGATGAAGGAGTCCATCTGTCCTCCGAACAGCGTGATCGTGCGGATGATAACGAATCCCGCGTACCGCTCAAAAGATGGAAAGGCCGCAAAGAGCGGATTTTCTTGTCGGATCTGGCGCAGGCGGGGGCGTGCTTTCGTCCATTCCGGCGAAGCCGCGGTCGGCTCGGGCACGCCGGTCCGCAACTTCCCTCTCGCCGGGAGGCGCGCCCGCGCGCGCGGCGAACGAGGCCCACATGGCCAGAGACATCGCCCCCCTGATCCTGCGCCGCAGCATCGGCGCGCTCGCCGCGCGCGAGGACCGCGACTGCTCCCGCTGCCGCCGCGTGCCCGTGCCGGGCGAGCTCGTGCACGTCTCCGAGTCGGGCCGCAGGCTGTGCTCGCTGTGCGCGGCCGAGCTCTCCGAGGAGGACCGCCGGGCGCTGCGGACCGAGCGCGTCCGTCCCTACGAGCGCCGCGTCATCGCCGTGCAGCGCGCGGCCTGACGGGGCGCCGGCGCGGCGGTCGTTCGCCCGCGCGCGAGGCCGCGGCGCGCCACGGCGAATCGCGATCCGCCGCGCCTCCATAGAATGGGCGCCGCCATGCGCCCCGTCACGGTGCGAACGCACATTTCCGCTCCGCGCGAGCAGATCTTCGACCTCGTCGCCGACATCGGCGCGAGGCCCGCGTGGTGCGGGCACTACCAGAAGGACTTCCGCGTCACCCGGCCCGCCACCTACGGGCAGGGCGCGGCCGCGCGCTGGCGCTCGCGCAAGGGCTGGGTCGAGACGTCGATCGTCGAGGTCGACCGCCCGCGGCGGATCGTCGAGTCGCTGCGGACGGGGCGCAACAACCGCGTGCCCGGCCAGGCGGAGTACGTGTTCGAGCCTGCCACGCAGGGGGTGACGCGGGTCGAGCTCACGATCTGGACCGTCCCCGAGCGCCGCGCGGACGCGCTCGCGGAGATCGGCTGGCACGGCTGGCTAAAGCGCAACGCCGCGAGGTCGCTCGAGCGGCTGCGCAGGCACTTCGAGGAGGATCCCGAGCAGGAGCTCCCCCGCGCGACCGTCGCGGGCTGGGAGCAGTGGCGGGCGCCGCGCTTCGGCGGGCACCTGCGGGAGCCGGGCGCGGGCTAGACGCCGCCCTTCCGAGCCGACGGTTACACTGCGCGCGCCGATGACCACCCGCCTGCCAAGACTCGTTGCGCTCTCGCTGCTCGCGCTCGCCGTGGCGCTGCCGCTCGGAGCGTGCTCCAAGCGGCGGGAGCTCCCCGCCCGCGAGGGCCTCGGCGTGGAGGTCGACGGGCTCGCCTACACCGTCTTCATCACGCGCGAGCTGAACCTGCGCGACCCCGAGGACAAGGCGTACTTCCAGGGGCCCGACGCGCCGCCCGGCTCCGCCTACTACGGCGTCTTCCTGCAGGTCTGCAACGAGACGGACCGGACGCGCTACGCGGTCCGCAGCTTCGACGTCGTGACGACGCGGGGCGAGCGCTTCAGCCCGATCCCTCTCGACGGGAGCAACCCCTTCCGGTACACCCCGCAGGCCGTCGCGCCGCACCGCTGCCTGCCGACGCTCAACAGCATCGCGCAGCAGGGGCCTACGAACGGCATGATGCTCCTCTTCCGCATCCCGAACTCGGCGATCGAGAACCGGCCGCTCGACCTCGAGATCGGCCCGACACCCGGGCAGCGGACGCCGGACACCCGGCGCATCGAGCTGGACATCTAGGCCGCCCCGCTGCTACCTCTCTAGCGCCGCCGCGAGCACGGTGCGCGCCGCCGGCGCGGCCGTCTCGCCGCCCGCCCCCGCGCGCACGAGCATCACCGCCACCGCGATCCTCGGGCGCACGGTGGGCGCGTAGGCGGTGAACCAGGCGTCGGTCTTGCTGCCCGGCGGCTCCTGCTCCTCGTCCCGCGCCGGCTGCTCGCCGTCGGGCGGGACGGTCCGCTCGAGCTCGGCCGTGCCCGTCTTGCCCGCGACCTGCACCTTCGGCCCGAGGCTCGCGGCGGTGCCGGTTCCGTAGGCGACGACGGCGACCATCATCCGCTCGAGCTCGCGGGCCACGCGCCGCGAGGTCACCCGGCGGCTCGGCGGGCGCCCGCGGACCGGCAGCAGCGTCGCGGGGTGGAGGACGCCCTCGGCCGCCACCGCCTGCGCGACCTGCGCCATCTCGAGCGGCGTCGCGAGCAGCCGGAACTGGCCGATCGCGCTGGAGGCCACGGCGAGCGGGGTCGACATCTCGTCCGGGGGCGGGATCGTGCTGGGCCGCGCTCCGGGGATGCCGGGGTCGCGGTTGAACCCGTAGCGCTCGGCCGTGCGGACGAGCGCCCTGGCGCCGACCCTCACCCCGAGCGGGGCGAACACCGAGTTGCAGGAGTGCGCGAAGCTCGCGATGAGCGTGCCGCCGCAGTACTCGCCGTTCGCGTTCTCGAGCTCGACGCCGTCGATCACGGCCTTCGCCTCGACCGGGAAGGTGCTGTCGAGCCGCACGAGCCGTCGCTCGAGGGCCGCGGTGGCGGTGACGATCTTGAAGGTGGAGCCGGGCGGCTGGGGGGCGGAGAAGGCGATGCCGGCGAGCGCGCGCACCTCGCCGGTCCGCGGGTCGAGCGCGGCCACCCCGCCGAGCCGCCCGGCCAGCGCCGCGACCGCGGCGGCCTGGACGCGCGTGTCGATCGTCGTGCGCAGCGCGGGGGCGGGGCGCGGGCGCGAGCTCGCGAGCACGCGGTCGCCGGCGAGCAGCAGCCCGCCGGGCGTGCCGCGCAGCCGTGCGTCGAACACGCGCTCGAGCCCGCTGCGCCCGAGCGGGGCGGAGGGCGGGAAGCCGCGCTCGACGAGGTAGTCGCGCTCGGCCTCGGTCGCGGCAGGGCCCAGGGAGCCGGCGACCGCGGACGCCGCCGGGCCGAGCGGCGCGCTGCGCGACTCGGCGGGCCCCTCCGCCAGCACCTTGCCGTCGCGCGCCAGGAGCTTCGCGCGCCGAGGCAGCCGCAGCGCCCGGGACAGCCGCTCGCCGCGGCGCACGCCGGGGAAGGTCAGCTCCGGCGACCACCTCACCGAGCCGTCGCGGACGGGCAGCGCGAGCGGCAGGCGCAGCGTGCCGAAGGACCGGGTGCGGACCTCCATCGGGACGATCGCCTCGCCCTGGCGCTCGTCGACGTCGCCCGCCCGCCGCAGCGACACGACGGTCGCGAGGCTGCGCGCGCGCTCGTACTCGGCGGCGAAGCGGGCGGGCGTCCAGCGCTTCTTCGAGCCGTGGTCGAGGAGCCGGTACATCGCCCCGTAGTCGCGGCGCGCCCAGGCGTCGGCGAACCGCCGGGCGGCCCGCTCCGACGGCGTGACGTGGAGAGCCCCGGCGACGAGCCCGACCGCGAACGCGACGGCCGCCGCGAGCGCGAGCGCGGCCTGCCGGCGCCGTGCCGCTGCCGCCTCGCTCACGCGCACCCGCATGTAACGTCCGCAGCCCTCGTGACCGCGGTGGACTGGATCATCCTCGTCTTCACGCTCTCGATGGCGGTTTGGGGGTACCTCCAGGGCCTCATTGTGGGGGCGCTGTCCCTCGGAGGATTCGTCGGCGGCGCGCTCCTGGGGTCGCGGCTCGGGCCCCTGCTGCTGAGCGAGGGCTCGCGCTCGCCCTACGCGCCGCTCGTGACGCTCGTGGCGGCGCTGCTCGTGGGCGGCCTGCTCGCCACCGCGCTCGAGACGGTCGGGCTCGCGGTGCGGGCGCGGCTCGGGTCCGCGCTCGGCGCCCTCGACGGGGTGGGCGGGGCGCTGCTCGTCGCGGCGGTGGGGCTCGGCATCGCCTGGATCGCGGGCGCCGTGGCGCTCCAGACGCCGGG
>JADGHQ010000035.1 GCA_019683805.1 Thermoleophilaceae bacterium | reverse complement strand
CCGCGCCGCGCGGAGGCCGAGGCGGGGCTTCCGACGCGCGGTTGCTAGCCTTCCGCGCCGTGCCGAAGGTCTGCTACAGCTGCAAGAAGGGTCCCGCGTTCGGGCACAGCCGCAGCCACTCGATGGTGGCGAGCAAGCGTCGCTTCGAGCCGAACCTGCAGAAGGTCCGGATCGACGTCGGCGGGGCTCCGCGGCGCGAGTACGTCTGCACGCGCTGCCTCAAGGCCGGCAAGGTCACCAAGTACGCCTAGCCCGCAGGTTCCCGGGGGGCGCGCAATGCCGACATCGGTTCGGTGTAGAAAGACGGCGTGAGGGACCCATCCCTGGAACGCTTCCGGAGCGCCGTCGCCGCCGCGTACGCAGAGCTCGAGAGCCGGCGCGAGGAGGTCAACGACCTCAACGTGTTCCCGGTCGCCGACGGCGACACCGGCGACAACATGGCGATGACGATGCGCGCGGTGCTCGACGAGCTCGACCGCATGAACGGCTCTCCGATCGACGAGATCGGTCGCGACGAGATCGTGCACGCGGTGGCGCGCGCCGCCCTGCTCGGCGCCCGCGGGAACAGCGGCGTGATCCTCTCCCAGATCGTCCGCGGGGCCGCGGCGGAGCTGGTGTCGCGGCCGGGCGAGCTCGTCGACCCGGTGCTCGTCGCCGCCGCCTTCGCGCGCGCCGCCGACGCCGCCTACTCCTCGGTGCGCGAGCCGGCCGAGGGCACGATGCTGACGGCGATCCGCGCGATGGCGCACCGCGTGGCGCAGGACCTCGCGCACATGGACACGCCCCGGCTCAACGGGCACGTCGAGCCCGCCGAGCAGGACGAGCTGCTCGCCGAGGTGCTGGAGCGCGCGCTGGAGGCGGGCAAGGAGGCGGTCGAGCGGGGCAAGGAGCAGCTTCCCGCGCTGCGCGAGGCGGGCGTCGTGGACGCCGGCGCCTACGGCCTCACGGTGATCGTGTCGGGGCTGATCGGCGCGCTGCGCGGCGAGGCTCCGCCCCCGCTCGAGCACCAGGACCCGCCGCGGCGCTCGCTCCACCTGCCGCAGCACGAGTCGAGCCGCTACCGCTACTGCACGAACTTCGCGGTGTCGGGCTCAGGACTCGAGCGCGAGAAGTTCGTGCCGCTGCTCGAGGAGATCGGCGACAGCGTGCTCGTCGTGGGCGACGACGAGACGCTCAAGGTCCACGTCCACACCGACGACCCGGACCGCGTGATCGCGCTGTTCGCGCCCCATGGCCAGGTGTCGCGCTTCGACGTCGCGGACATGCGCGAGCAGGTCGCCGAGCGCGCGGCGCGGCTCGACGGCGGGGCGCGCCGGCGCCGCGAGACGGCGGCCTGCGGCGTGGTGGTGGCGGCCACCGGCAAGGGGCTGATCCGCCTGTTCGAGGAGCTCGGCGCGCTGGTCGTCGACGGCGGCCAGACCCTCAACCCCTCGACCTACGAGCTGCTCGCCGGCATCCACGACGTCGACGCCGAGCAGGTGATCGTGCTGCCGAACAGCTCGAACGTGCTGATGGCGGCGGAGCGCGCCGCCGAGCTCTCGGAGAAGCCGGCGCGCGTGGTGCCGACGCGCTCGCAGCAGGCGGGCCTGGCGGCGCTGATCGCCTTCGACCCCTCGCGCAGCTCGCTCGAGAACGCCGAGGCGCTCGAGGCCGAGCTGAGCCGCATTCGCACCGGTGGCGTCGCGCCCGCCGCCCGCGACGACGCCCGCGGGCGCTTCCACACGGGCGACGCGCTGGGCTACGTCGACGAGGAGCTCGTCGCCTGGGGCGGGCTGCGCGAGACGCTCGCGGCCACGCTGGCGCGGCTCGCCGAGGACGCCGAGGTGGTCACCTGCATCGCCGGCGAGGGCGCCCCGCTCGGGGAGGAGGAGCTGGCGGCGCTCGTCCCCGGGGAGTCGGAGCTCGAGTTCCACGAGGGCGGCCAGCCCGCGTGGTGGTACCTGCTCGCCGCGGAGTAGGGGGCCGCGTCCCGGCCGCCCGCGGCCGGCCCCCGGCGGCGGCGCCGCGCCCGCGGCCTGCCGCTCGTCGCGTCCGGCGGCGCCACTATCTAGGGGCGATCCCCACCCGCTTCGCAGAGACGCAGGAGCTCGGGCGCGACGAGGCGCTCGCCGTCCCGCTGCGCTCGCTGCCGCGGCCGTCGCGGCTCGCCGCGGAGGTCGACCTGCGCGGCCAGGCCCGCACGGCCGCGGCCGCGCTCGGCATCGAGACGGTCGGGGACCTGCTCGAGCACCTCCCGCACAGCCCTCGCGACCGCCGCGAGCGGCGCCCGGTCGCCTCGCTCGCGCCCGAGGAGGACGCGACCGTCGAGGTCGTCGTCCGCTCGGTGGCGGTGCGGCCGATGCGCAACCGCCGGCAGCGGCGCGTCGAGGCGCGGGTGGCCGACGAGAGCGGGCCGATGGTGGCGGTGTGGTTCAACCAGCCCTGGGTCGCCGAGCGGCTCGGCGTGGGAGCGCGGGTGCTCCTGCACGGGCGCATGAAGCGGCGCCAGCAGTTCTGGGTCGACGCCTACGAGGTCGTCGACGGCGGCGCCGCGGGGGTCCACACGCTCGGCTACGTGCCCGTCTACCCCGCCGCCAGGGGGATCACGCCCGAGCGGCTGCGCGAGGCGGTCCACCGGGCGCGAGAGCGCCTGCGCGACCTCGTCGAGCCGCTCCCCGCCGCCCTGCGCGCCGCCGAGCGGCTGCCGGACCGGCCCGCCGCGCTCGCCGCGATGCACTTCCCCGAGGACGAGGACGAGCGCGAGGCTGCGCGCAGGCGCCTCGCCTTCGAGGAGCTGCTGCTGCTCGAGCTCGCGCTCGCCGCGCGTAGGCGTGCGCGCCAGGAGGAGCTGCGCGCGCGCCCGCTCGAGCCGACCGGCGAGGTGGTCGACCGGTGGCTTGCGGCCCTGCCGTTCGCGCCGACGGCCGACCAGGCGCGCGCCTTTGCGCGCATCGACGCCGAGCTCGCGCGCGAGCGCCCGGCGCAGCGGCTCGTGATGGGCGAGGTCGGCTCCGGCAAGACCGTGGTCGCCCTCCACGCGATGCTGCGCGCCGTCGAGAACGGGGCCCAGGCGGCGCTCATGGCCCCCACGGAGACGCTCGCGGAGCAGCACCTCGCCACGATCGACCGCCTGCTCGACGGGCTCGTGCCGGTGGCGCTCCTCACCGGCTCGACCCCGGCCGGGCGCAGGCGCGAGATCCTCGAGCGCCTCGCTTCCGGGGAGCTCGGGCTCGTGGTCGGCACGCACGCGCTGATCGAGCCGGCGGTCGAGTTCCGCGACCTCGCCGTGGTCGTGATCGACGAGCAGCACCGCTTCGGGGTGCGCCAGCGCGCCGCGCTCGACGCGAAGGCCGCGCCCGGGCACGCCCCGCACGCCCTCCACCTCACCGCGACGCCGATTCCGCGCACGCTCGCGCTCACGCTCTACGGCGACCTCGAGGTAACCGAGCTGCGCGAGCTGCCGGCCGGGCGCAAGCCGGTCGAGACCTACGTCGTCGACGGGGCGCGCGCCCGCGCCCGCGCCTACGAGCGGATCCGCGAGGAGATCGCCGCCGGGCGGCAGTGCTTCGTGGTCTGCCCGCTCGTCGAGGAGTCGGAGGCGCTCCAGGCGCGCGCGGCCACCGCCGAGGCGGAGCGGCTCGCGCGCACCGAGTTCAAGGACCACACGGTCGAGCTGATCCACGGGCAGATGCCCGCGGCCCGCAAGGCCGAGGCTATGCGGCGCTTCGCCTCCGGCGAGGCCGACGTGCTCGTGGCGACGAGCGTGATCGAGGTCGGCATCGACGTCCCTAACGCGACCGTCATGCTGATCGAGGACGCCGAGCGCTACGGCCTCTCCCAGCTCCACCAGCTGCGCGGCCGCGTGGGGCGGGGGGAGCACGACTCGCTCTGCATCCTGTTCGGCGACCCGTCGCTGCCGCGCCTGCAGGCGATCGCGCGCGAGCGCGACGGCTTCAGGCTCGCGGAGATCGACCTCGAGCTGCGCAGCGAGGGCCAGATCCTCGGCACCCGCCAGCACGGCCTGCCGGACTTCCGGGTGGCGCGCCTGCCAGGCGACCTGCGGCTGCTCGAGGCCGCGCGCGACCACGCGGAGGCGCTGCTCGAGCACGACCCGGCGCTCGCGCTGCCTGAGCACGCGCTGCTGCGCGAGGCCGCCGCGGAGCGGTTCGGCTGGGCGACAGAGCCGATCCCGGCGTGAGGGTCGTCGCGGGAGAGCTCCGCGGGCGGCGCCTGCACGCGCCGCCCGGCCGCTCGACGCGGCCCACCGCGGATCGGGTGCGCGAGGCGCTGTTCGCGATCCTCGCCGACGTGAGCGGGGCGAGCGTGCTCGACCTCTTCGCGGGATCGGGCGCGCTCGGGATCGAGGCGCTCTCGCGTGGCGCGGCGCGCGCGGCTTTCGTCGACTCGGACCCGCGGGCGCTCGCGACCGTCCGGCGCAACCTGGCGGAGCTCGGGATCGAGGCGGCCGTCGTCCGCCGCGACGCGCTCGCGTTCCTGCGCGGGCCCGAGCACCCGGGAGCGCCCTACGACCTCGTCTTCCTCGACCCGCCATATAGTTCCGGCCCACACATGGCCGCGCGGCTCGAGGAGCTGCTCCCGGCCGTGCTCTCCGAAGAGGCGACCATCGTGACCGAGTCCGACAAGCGAGAGCCGCTGCTGCTCGCCTTCCCCCTGCGCTCAGAGCGGGTCTACGGCGACACGCGCGTTGCGATCCACGATGTTCGGTGACGGCAAGGGCGTGGCCGTGTGCCCGGGCTCCTACGACCCGGTCACCTACGGTCACCTGGACATCATCAGGCGCACCGCCGAGGTGTTCGACCGCGTCATCGTCGGCGTCGTGAGGCAGCCGGTGCGCAAGCAGCGCACCCTGTTCTCGGCCGAGGAGCGCGTCCGCTTCATCGAGGACGAGGTCGCAAAATTCGGCAATGTGCAGGTCAAAAGCTTTGATACGCTGCTCGTTGACTTCGCCCGCGAGCACGGGGCCAAGGCGATCGTCAAGGGCCTCAGGGCGATCTCGGACTTCGAGTACGAGTTCGAGATGAACCAGCTCAACCGCAAGATGGCGCCTGACATCGAGAGCATCTACATGATGTCCTCGCCCCAGTACAGCTTCCTCAGCTCGAGCGGCGTGAAGGAGCTCGCGATGTTCGGCGGCGACCTCAGCGAGCTGGTGCCCGATCGCGTCGCAGCGCGGCTGGAGGAAGCGCTCAGGCGCTGACGAACTGAGGTTCACATGGACGTTTTGGTCCTGATCGACAAGCTCGACGATCTCATCCACAACGCCAAGCCGGTCCCGCTCACGGACCAGGTGCGGGTCGACAAGGAGGAGATCTACGACATCCTCGACCAGATGCGCGCGACGATCCCCGAGGAGATCAAGCAGGCGCGCTGGATCGTCAAGGAGCGCCAGGAGATGCTCGCCGAGGCGAAGCGGGAGGCCGAGCGCATCGTCAAGGAGGCGCGCGACGAGCAGGCGCGGCTGATCTCGCAGGAGGAGATCGTCCGCCAGGCGGAGCGCCAGGCGGAGGACATCGTCGAGGAGGCGAGGGCGCGCGAGCGCGAGATCCGGCTCGGCGCCGAGGACTACGCCGACGACATCCTCAACACGCTCGAGGTCAACCTCCAGAAGTTCACCGCGGCCGTGCAGCGCGGCCGCGAGCGGCTCGCCGGCCGCGAGGAGGCCGAGGTCCGCTAGCGGCGGGCGCGGCCGCCGCCCCCTGCGCGGGACGTCTCGGGACGGCCCGCGGCCCAGCCTCTCGGCAGCGCCTTCCGCCCCGACCGTGCTTCGGTCGGGGTGTCGCTAACCTCGGCCGCATGGGGCAGCGCAGCGACGTCCTCGACCTCGCCCGGCTGTCGCTGCGGTCCGGTGAGGGCCGTCGGATCGGGACCGCCGTCCGCGTCGATCCGCTCGAGCTCGGGGGGCAGAGGTACACGGCCGAGGGCGGCGAGGCCCAGGTCGTGCTCGACGTCTCGCGCACGACCGCGGGCTACGCGCTGAGGCTGCGCTCGCGCATCCGCCTGGAGGGGCCCTGCGTGCGCTGCCTCGAGCCGGCGAGCCCGGTCGCGGAGCTGGACGCGCGCGAGGTCGACCAGCCGGGCGGGGACGAGGAGCTGCGCTCGCCCTACATCCGCGGCGACGAGCTCGACCTGCGCGCGTGGACGCGCGACGCGCTGATCTTCGAGCTGCCCGCTCAGATCGTCTGCCGCGAGGACTGCCTCGGCCTCTGCGCGGTCTGCGGCGAGAACCTCAACCTGGCCGAGCCCGGCCACCGGCACGAGGCGGCGCCGGATCCACGCTGGGCGAAGCTCTCCGAGCTGCGCTTCGACGACTAGCCGCGCCGCCGCCCCGCTAGACTTGCGCGCCGCATGGCAGTTCCGAAGCAGAAGCAGTCGCACTCGCGCACCAACAAGCGGCGCTCGACCCACAAGATCACGCCCCCGCAGCTGGGCACCTGCCCGCAGTGCCATTCGCCGCGGCTGCCCCATCGGGTCTGCCCGGTGTGCGGCACCTACGGCGGCCGCGAGATCTACTCGCCCGCCGGCTCCGCCGACGCCGAGTAGCCGAGCGAGCGCCGTGATCGCGCTCGACATCAACGGAGCGGACCGCGGTCCGCGGTCCGTGGCCGAGGGCGCGCGCCTCTCCGGTGTGCCGGTCACGCTGTTCGGCCCTGTCGCCGAGCTCCCCGGCGAGACAGGGGTGGTGGACGCGCCCGTCGCGATCGGCAACGACGAGGAGCCGGCCCGCGCGGTGCGCGCGAAGCCCGAGGCCTCGATCGTCGTGGCCGCGAAGGCGGTGGCGAGCGGGGACTGCGAGGCGCTCGTGTCGGCGGGCTCGACGGGCGCAGCGCTCGCCGCCTCGGTGTTCCACATCAAGCGCCTGCACGGGGTGCACCGGCCGGCCGTGGCGGTGCTGCTGCCGATCCCCGGCGCGCCGACGCTGATGCTCGACGTGGGCGCGAGCTCCGAGGCGCGGCCCGAGCAGCTCGTGCAGTTCGCCCACATGGGCTCGGCGTTCATGCAGGCCGTGCACGGGGTCGAGCGGCCGCGGGTGGGGCTGCTGTCGATCGGCGAAGAGCCGAACAAGGGGACGCCGGCGGTGGTGGAGGCCCACGCGCGCCTCGCCGCCTCCCCGGGCACGATCGACTTCATCGGTAACGTCGAGGGGCACGACGTGCCGGCCGGCGCGGCCGACGTGGTGGTCACCGACGGCTTCACCGGGAACGTCGCGCTCAAGCTGATGGAGGGCACGGCGAAGACCGTCACCGGCGCGGTCCGCGACGCCGTCCGCTCGGGCCTCGTGTCGTCGCTCGGCGGGCTGCTCGTGCGCCGGCGCGTGGGCCGCCTGCGCGACGAGCTCGACCCCAACGCCACCGGCGGCGCGATCCTGCTCGGGCTGCGCAAGGTGGTGGTGATCGCGCACGGCTCCTCGACGCCCGAGGGGATCGCGAACGCCGTCCGGCTCGCCGACCGCGCCGTGCGCGAGCGGGTGCTAGAGCGCATGGCGGCGGCGCTCACCGCCGCCGGCGCTTTGCGGTCCGCCCGCGCTGATAGCGTCGGAGCCGCCAATGACTAGGGACGAGGTCCTCGAGCGCATCCGCGAGCACCTGTCGGCCGAGCTCGAGGTCGACGCCGCCTCGATCCGGGAGGACACGCGCTTCAAGGAGGACCTCGAGGCGGACTCGCTCGACCTCGTCGAGCTCGTGATGGAGCTCGAGGACCGCTACGGGATCCGCATCCCCGACGAGGAGGCGGCGAAGATCCTGACGGTCGGCCAAGCGGCCGACTTCGTCGCCGCGCACGCCCCGGAAAACGCTCGCTGACCGCTCCTGGACACCCTCAGCTCACTTCTCGACGAGCTCCCCGATGACCTCGCGCGCCAGGCCTTCACGCATTCGTCGTGGGTGGACGACCGCTGGGAGTCGTACGAGCGACTCGCGTTCCTGGGGGACGTCGTCCTGAGCCTCGCGATCTCGACGCACCTCTATCCGCGCTTCCCGCGCCACGGCGCCGGCCGGCTGACGAAGCTGCGCGCTCAGGCCGTCTCGCGTCACGCGTGCGCCGAGGTCGCCCGCGAGCTGGGCGTCCCCGAGCGGCTGCGCGCTGCCGCGCCGCAGGGCACCGGGAAGAGCGCCGAGATGCTGATCGAGAGCGAGCGCATCCTCGCCTCGATCTGCGAGGCGGTGATCGGCGCCGAGTACCTGGCGTTCGGGTTCGAGCGCGTCGCCCCCGCGGTCGTCGCCGCCTTCGCGGAGCAGATCGAGGAGGCGCTGGCGCATCCCGTGGACTACAAGTCGGTGCTCCAGGAGCGGCTCGCGCGCCGCTCGAAGGTGGTCGCCTACCGCATCGAGGAGGAGGCCGGCCCGCCGCACGACCGCAGCTTCGTGGCGGTCGCGGAGGTCGACGGCGAGGACATCGGGCGCGGTCGGGGCCGCACCAAGAAGAGCGCCGAGCAGGAAGCGGCGCTGCGCGCCCTCGAGGGACTCGAGGAGGGGTAGCGCGTGCACCTGCGCTCGCTCACCCTGAAGGGCTTCAAGTCGTTCCCCGACCGCACGCGGCTCGACTTCTCGCCCGGCGTGTCGGTGATCGTCGGCCCGAACGGGTCCGGGAAGTCGAACATCACCGACGCCGTCCTCTGGGCGCTCGGCGAGCAGAGCCCGCTCGCGGTGCGCGGCCAGACGATGCAGGACGTGATCTTCGCGGGCGGCCACGGGGTCGCGTCGCGCAGCGCGGCCGAGGTGGAGGTGGTGCTCGACAACTCGGACGGCGCCTTCGACTCGGAGTTCTCCGAGATCTCGATCCTCCGCCGCCTCGAACGCTCCGGCGAAGGCGAGTACCGCCTGAACGGGGCCCGCTGCCGGCTCGTCGACGTGCTCGAGGTCCTCTCGGACACGGGGCTCGGCAAGGAGATGCACTCGGTGGTGTCCCAGGGGCGCGTCGAGTCGATCATCCACTCCAAGCCGCGCGACCGGCGACTGCTGATCGAGGAGGCGGCGGGCCTGGGCAAGCACCGCAAGCGGCGCCGCCGGGCGCAGCTGAAGCTGGAGCGCACGCAGGACAACCTCGACCGCGCGCTCGACGTCGAGCGCGCGGCCCGCTCCCGCCTGCGCCCGCTGAAGCGTCAGGCCGAGGCCGCCGAGCTGCACGAGCGCCTCGAGCGCCAGTCGCTCGAGGCGCGGCTCGAGCTCGCGCGCGACGCGGCCCGCGGGGCGCTCGCGGCGCTGTCGGAGGCCGAGCGGGTAGCGGCCGCCGCCGCCGGAAGCCGCGACGAGGTGGAGCGCGCGCTCGCGGCGGTCGCGAGGCGGCGCGAGGCCGTGGAGGCTGCGTTCGCGGAGCAGGCGCGCGGCCGCGAGGCGCTGTCCGCGCAGGCGTACGCGGCGCGCTCGGCGGCCGACCGGATCGCCGTGCGGCTCGAGCGGGCGCGCGAGATCGCGCGCTCGGCGGCCGAGGGCGCGGCTCGGCGGCGGCGGGAAGTCGAGGCGCTCGTGGCCGCGGACGGCGAGCCCGCGGAGGAAGGCGGGGCCGCGCAGGCCCGGGAGGCGGCGCACCTCAGGCGCATCGAGGAACTCGAGCGCGAGCTCGCGGAGGTCGAGGCCGAGCGGGCGGCCGGGCTTGAGGCCGAGCTCGCGCGGCTCGCCTCAGAGCGCGACGAGGCCGCCGCGCGGCGAGCCGAGATGGAGGAGGTCGTCGCTGCCCGGCGCGCGGATCTCGAGGCGGCCGAGCGGGCGGCGGCCGAGGCGCGCAACGCGCGCCGGGAGAGCGAGCGCGCGGTGGAGGCGGCGCGCCGGGCGGCCGCCGAGGTCGGCGCGGAGCTTGCCTCCGTCAACCACTTCCTGCGCTCGGCGGGGGCGGGGATCGCGGGCGCGCGCGCTCTCGCCGAGGACGTGCGCGCGGAGGAGGGCTACGAGCTGGCGGTGGCGGCGGCACTCGGCTCGCTCTTGCGCGCGGGCGTCGTGTCCGACGCGGCGGAGGGCGGGCGGCTGCTCGACTCGGCCGGCGGGCAGGGCGGGAGCGCGCTGCTGCCGCCGCCCGGCGGCGCGGCCCCCCCCCGCGCGGCCGCGCCCCCCGGGGCGGGGGCCCCGCCGCTGCTCGACCGGGTCGCGGCGGCGGAGTCGGTGGCCGCCCACGTGGAGCGGCTCCTCGCCGACGCCTGGGTGGTGCCGTCGCTCGACGGAGTGCCCGCCGACTTCGCCGGGATCGCGGTCACGCTTCGCGGCCGCGTGCTCTTCGGCGCGACGGGCGAGCTGCGTCAGGCGCCGGCGGGCGGCGACGAGCGCGTCCTCGAGGCGCAGGGGCGGCGCGAGCGGCTCGTGAGCGCCTCGGAGGAGGCGGCGGCGGCGGAGCACGCCGCCCGGACGCGGGCCGATGAGGCGGCGGCCGCCGTCGCGCGCGCCGCCGCGGCGCGGGGCGCCGCCCCGGCGGCGCGGCGCGGGGCCCAGCGCGAGCTCGAGGAGGCGCAGGAGGCGGTCGGCCGCGCGGAGCGCGCGATCGTCCGCCGCCGCGAGGAGCCGGTCGGCGGGCCTGCCGCGGTCCGTCACGCGGAGCTGACCGCGGAGCTGCGCGCCGAGCGGCGGCTGCTGGAGCAGGCCCGGCGCGAGCAGGCCGAGCGCGCCGCGCGGGTGGCGCGCCTGCGCGCGCGCATCGAGCGCGACGAGGAGCTCGCGCGGGCGGCGGAGCGCGCCGAGGGCGCGCTGCTCGTCGCCGCCGAGGCGGTCGGCGCCCGCCGCGACGAGCTCGGGCGTGAGCTCGAGGCGGGGCAGGCGGCGGGGGAGGCTACGGCCGCCGAGCTGCGGGAGTGCGCCCGCGAGGAGGCGGAGCTGCAGGAGCGGCTGAGGCAGGCGTCGCAGGCTGTCACGAGCGCCGAGGTGCGGGCGCAGCAGGCCCGCGACGCCGCGACCGAGGCGCAGGCGGCGCTCGAGCGCCTCGCCGAGCGGCTGGGGCTCGAGCCGACGCCGGCCGAGGAGCCGCTGACCGAGGAGCGCCGCGCCGAGCTCGAGGCCCGCGTCGAGCGGCTCGCCCGCAGGCGCGAGCAGCTCGGCCCCGTGAACCCGCTGGCGAAGCAGGAGTACGAGGAGGCGGTCCGGCGCGTCGAGGAGCTCGAGGAGCAGCGGCGCGACCTCGAGGCGGCGCTCGCCGAGCTCGACGGCCTCATCAAGGAGACGGACAAGCGCATCCGCGAGAGCTTCGAGGAGACGTTCGAGGCGGCGGCGAAGAACTTCGAGGAGGTCGTCCAGCACCTGTTCCCCGGCGGCCGGGGCAGGCTGCGTCTCGTGCGCCCGGACGGCCCGCGTCCTGTCATCGGCGGCGAGGCGCCCGCGGGCGCTGCCGAGGCGGACGCGGGGGGTCGGGGCTCCGAGGCCGCGTCGGCCACGGCGAGGGCTGCGGCGGAGGCAGACGCCGCCGACAGCGCGGCCGCCGAGTCGGACGACCCGGACGGCGCCCCGGCGGTCGACGAGCCGGGCGTCGAGGTGGAGGTAACCCCGGCCGGGAAGTCGATGAAGCGCCTCTCGCTCCTCTCGGGCGGCGAGAAGTCCCTGGTGGCGCTCGCCTTCCTGTTCGCGGTGTTCCTCGCCCGCCCGTGCCCGTTCTACATCCTCGACGAGGTCGAGGCCGCGCTCGACGACCTCAACATCGACCGCTTCCTCCAGCTGATCCGCCGCTTCTCCGACCGCGCGCAGTTCATCATCGTCACCCACCAGAAGCGGACGATGGACGCGGCCGACTGCCTCTACGGGGTGAGCATGGGGGGCGACGGGGTGTCGAAGGTCGTGTCGCGCAAGTTGACCGCGGCGCGCGCGGCCGACGAGCGGTCCGGGGCCCCGTCTCGCCAGGCGGCCGAGCGGGCCGAGCAGGCGGCGTAGCGCGCAGGCGGCGCCGGCGCGGATCGCGGAGCGGCCGGCCCGCGCGCAGCCACGCGCGGGCTTGCGGCCCGCTCGCACACGGCCGGCTTCGGCTAGGCCGTATCCTCAGCCGCCGATGCCACGCACCTGGCAAGAGCTCTTCGTCACAGGCGAGGCCGCCGCCGCCACCGCTCCCCAGGAGGAGCCGCAGGAGCGGCGGCGGGGGTTCTTCCGGCGCCTGCGCGAGAACCTCTCGAAGACGCGCCAGGCCCTCGGGGCGGAGCTCCAGGCGAGCGTCTTCCAGCGCCTCGACGACGAGACCTTCGAGCGCCTCGAGGAGATGCTGATCTACGCCGACGTCGGCGCCCCGGCCACCGCGAGGATCGTCGAGAGGCTCGAGACCGAGGCCGCCGGCGGCACGCTCGCGAGCGGCGAGGACCTCACGCGCCGGCTCACCGAGCTGCTCGCTGAGGCAGCTCGCACCGGCGAGGCGACCATCGACCTGCGCCACGACCCGACGGTGATCCTCATGGTGGGGGTGAACGGCACCGGCAAGACGACGACGATCGGGAAGATCGCCTGGCACCTGCAGAAGGAGCTCGGGAAGTCCGTGCTGCTCGCCGCGGGCGACACGTTCCGCGCCGCGGCCGTCGAGCAGCTCGAGGCGTGGGCCGAGCGGGCCGGCTCGGACATCGTCAAGGCGGCGCCGGGGTCCGACCCGGGCGCGGTCGCCTTCGACGCGATCTCCGCCGCCCGCGCGCGCGGCCACGACGTCGTGATCATCGACACCGCCGGCCGGCTGCACACCCAGGACCACCTGATGGACGAGCTCGCGAAGGTGCGCCGGGTGATCGCGAAGCAGATGCCCGAGGCGCCGCACGAGACGCTGCTCACGATCGACGCCACCACGGGCCAGAACGGCCTCCGCCAGGCGCTGCTCTTCCGCGAGACGGTGGACGTGACGGGGATCGTGCTCACGAAGCTCGACGGCACGGCGAAGGGCGGCATTGCGCTCGCGATCGCCCAGGAGCTCGGCGTGCCGGTGAAGCTGATCGGCATCGGCGAGGCGCTCGAGGACCTGCGTCCCTTCGATCCTGACGACTTCGCCCGCGCCATCATCGAGGTCTGAGCGGTGGCGGGCGCGCGCGAGCCGGGAAAGCCCGACCGCCGCGAGGCTGGCGGGCGCGAACGGCCGCTCGGGGAGGGCACCCGGGCAGTGCGCGCCGGGGTGCCGCCGGGCGCCCAGGGCGACCCCTTCCTGCCGGGCCCGACGTTCGCGGCGCCCTACCACCTCGTCGGCGACGTCGACGCTGCCGAGTACGTCTACGGCCGCTACGGCAACCCCACCTGGAGCGCCTACGAGAGCGCGCTCGGCGAGCTCGAGGGGGGACGGGCGGTCGTGTTCTCGTCGGGGATGGCGGCGGTGTCGGCGCTGCTCCTGCCGCGGCTCCGCGCCAGCGACGTGCTGGTCGCGCCGTCCGACAGCTACCGCGGGACGCGCACGGTCTGCGAGGAGCTGCTCGAGCCGCAGGGGGTGCGGGTCCGGCTCCTCCCCACCGCCGAGCAGGACACGGCGACCTTCGAGGGGGCGAAGCTCGTGTGGCTCGAGACGCCGTCGAACCCGGGCCTCGACGTCTGCGACATCCGCGCGCTCGCCGACGCAGCGCACGCGGCCGGCGCGCTCGTGGCCGTCGACAACACGTTCGCGACGCCGCTCGCCCAGCGACCGCTCGACCTCGGCGCCGACTTCACCGTGGCGAGCGCGTCGAAGATGCTCTCTGGCCACGCGGATCTGATCCTGGGCTACGTCGCGGCGCGCGATCCAGAGCACGTGGCGGAGCTTCGGCACTGGCGCACGGAGACCGGCTCCGTGCCGGGGCCTTTCGAGGTGTGGCTGGCGCACCGGTCCCTCGCCACGGTCGCGCTGCGGCTCGAGCGCCAGTGCGAGACGGCGCTCGCGCTCGCCGAGGCCCTCTCCGCCCGGGACGACGTGCTCGAGGTGCGCTACCCGGGGCTCGAGGGCGACCCCGCGCACGCCGTCGCCTCGCGGCAGATGGCGCGCTTCGGGCCGATCCTCGGGTTCACCCTCGAGAGCCGGGAGAGGGCTGAGCGGTTCCTCGCGGCATGCCGTCTCGTGATCGAGGCGACGAGCTTCGGAGGCGTGCACACGAGCGCCGAGCGGCGCGGACGCTGGCCCGGCGACGCGGTCCCCGAGGGCTTCATCCGCTTCAGCGCCGGCTGCGAGGACACGGGCGACGTGATCGCCGACGTGCTGCAGGCGCTCGACGCGTCCGCGCCCTGACCGGCTGCTGCGGTCGCCGGCCGACCGCCCCGTAGGATCTCTCGCATGCCCGCCTGGGCAATCTGGATCGCGATCGCCGCAGTGCTCGGCGCTGGCGAGATCGCGACCGCCGGGTTCATCCTCGGCCCGGTCGGGCTGGCCGCGCTCGTCGCAGCCCTGCCAGCGGGCATCGGGGCGGCGACCTGGCTTCAGATTGTGGTCTTCACGGTCGCCTCGGCGGCGTCGCTCGCGTTCCTCCGGCCGGTTGCCCGCGCCCACTCGCAGACGCCCGCCCGGCTGCGGACGGGCGCCGCCGCGCTTGTCGGCGCGCCGGCGGTCGTGGTGCAGCGCGTGGACGGCAACGGCGGCCAGGTGAAGATCGGCGGGGAGCTGTGGACCGCCCGCTCCTACGACGAGGACCGGGTGATCGAGCCAGGCCAGCGCGTCCAGGTGGTTCAGATCGACGGTGCGACGGCGCTCGTGATGTAGCGGAGCGCCGCGCCCGACCAGAAGGAGAGTGATCGCGTGTCAGCCGGCCTCATCGCCCTCATCGTCGTCGCGGCCTTCGTGCTGCTCGTGCTCGCGCGCTCCGTGCGGATCGTCCCGCAGGCGCGCGCGGGCATCGTCGAGCGGCTCGGCCGCTACCACCGCACGCTCGACCCGGGCCTTGCGCTGGTCGTGCCGTTCATCGACCGGGTCCGGCCGTTGCTCGACTTGCGCGAGCAGGTCGTCTCGTTCGCTCCGCAGCCGGTGATCACCGAGGACAACCTCGTGGTGAACATCGACTCGGTGATCTACTACCAGGTGACCGACCCGAAGGCCGCGACCTACGAGATCGCGAACTACATCTCGGGGATCGAGCAGCTCACGATCACGACGCTGCGAAACGTGATCGGCGGCATGACGCTCGAGGACACGCTCACCTCGCGCGATCAGATCAACGCGCAGCTCCGGACCGTGCTCGACGAGGCGACCGGCAAGTGGGGGATCCGCGTGAACCGGGTGGAGCTCAAGGCGATCGATCCACCGGCCACGATCCAGGAGGCGATGGAGAAGCAGATGCGCGCCGAGCGCGACCGCAGGGCCGCGATCCTCACCGCCGATGGCGTGAAGCAGTCGCAGATCCTCACCGCCGAGGGCGAGAAGCAGAGCGCGATCCTGAGGGCGGAGGGCGAGCGCCAGGCGCAGGTCCTGAGGGCCGAGGGCCAGTCGAAGGCGATCGAGACGGTTTTCAGGGCGATCCACGAAGGGAACGCCGACCCGAAGCTGCTCGCCTACCAGTACCTCCAGACCCTCCCGCTGATCGCCCAGGGCGACGCGAACAAGGTCTGGATCATCCCCGGCGAGTTCGCGCAGGCCCTCGGACGGGTGGGGGAGATGCTGGGCGGCGGCCGCGACAGCGAGGCGCGGCGGCCGCCGGACGGCGGGTGATCGGCCGCGCGCCGCGCCCGCTAGCCTCAGCACGTCATGTTCGAAGCCCTTTCGGAGCGTCTCGAGGCCGCGCTCGGCGACGTCCGCTCGCGCGGCAAGCTGACGGAGGAGGACGTCAACAAGGCGATGCGCGCCATCCGGCTCGCGTTGCTCGAGGCGGATGTCAACTTCCAGGTCGTCAAGCGCTTCACCGCCGACGTGAAGGAGCGGGCGCTCGGCGCGGAGGTCCTCGAGTCGCTCAACCCCGGCCAGCAGGTCGTGAAGATCGTGAGCGACGAGCTCACGGAGCTGATGGGCGGCGCCGGCCGGGACCTCGTGTTCAGCCCGAAGCCGCCCACGGTGATCCTCATGGCCGGACTGCAGGGCTCGGGCAAGACGACCGCCTGCGGCAAGCTCGCACGCCATCTGCGCGAGCAGGGCAAGGACGTGGCGCTCGCCGCGTGCGACGTCTACCGCCCCGCGGCCGTAGACCAGCTCGTGAAGGTCGGCGCCCAGGCGGGCGCGACCGTCTACGAGCAGGGCACGGGCCGCGACCCCGTCGACATCGCCGAATGGGCCCTCGGCCGAGCAAGGGCCGACGGTAGGGACGTGCTGATCATCGACACCTCCGGCCGCCTCCACATCGACGAGGCGCTGATGGAGGAGCTCGCCCGGATCCACAAGCGGACGAAGCCGCACGACGTCCTGCTCGTGGTCGACGCCATGACCGGCCAGGACGCCGTGAACGTCGCGGAGCGCTTCGCGCAGGTCGCGAACTTCGACGGGGTGATCCTGTCGAAGCTCGACGGCGACGCCAGGGGCGGCGCGGCCCTGTCGGTGAGGGCGGTGACCGGCAAGCCGATCCTGTACGCGTCGACCGGGGAGAAGCTCGACGCGTTCGAGCGCTTCCACCCCGACCGGATGGCGCAGCGCATCCTCGGCATGGGCGACGTGCTGACGCTCATCGAGAAGGCCGAGCAGCAGATGGACGAGCGCAAGGCCGCCGAGCTCGAGCGCAAGATCCGCAAGCAGCAGTTCGGCCTCGACGACTTCCTCGATCAGCTCCAGCAGCTGCGGCGGATGGGACCGCTCACGAGCATCCTGAAGATGATCCCTGGGCTCGGCAGCCAGCTCGGGAGCATCAAGGTGGACGAGAGGGAGCTCGACCGGATCGCGGCCATCATCACGTCTATGACGCCGGAGGAGCGGGCCAATCCCGCCATACTCAACGGCTCCCGCCGCAAGCGCATCGCGCAGGGATCGGGCACGAACGTGCACGCCGTCAATCAGCTCGTCAAGCAGTTCTCCGAGATGCAGAAGGTCATGCGCCAGCTCTCCCAGGGCAAGATGCCCTCGCTGCACCAGCTGGCTCGGGGCCGCTAACGTTCGCTCCTGTTCAACCGCGAGAGGTGACCTGAGACTTGGCAGTACGTGTGAGGCTGACCCGCGTGGGCAGCAAGAAGAACCCGATATGGCGAGTGGTCGTCGCCGACCAGCGCTCGCCGCGCGACGGCCGTGTGATCGAGACGATCGGCCGCTACAACGCGCAGGTCGAGCCGTCGGAGATCGTCTTGAACGAGGAGCGCCTTCGCCACTGGCTTGCCCGCGGCGCGCAGCCGAGCGACACGGTGAAGCGGCTGATGCGCGCGGCTGGCTTCTCCGCGGATGCGGCTCCGGTCGCCGCTGGCGCCGAGGGCCGGTCCTCCGACTGAGCCCCAAATGGAGGAGCTCCTCGAGTGCCTGGCTCGCTCGCTCGTCGACGAGCCCGACCGGGTGTCGGTGGAGTCGTTCGAAGAGGATGACGGCACGATCGTGCTCGAGCTGTCCGTGGCCGAGGACGATGTCGGCAAGCTGATCGGTCGCGGAGGCAGGACGATCAACGCGCTCCGCACGCTGATCCGTGCGTCGGCGGTCAAGCATGGCCGGCGCGTCCTCGTCGACGTGGTGGATTGAGCGACGACCGCCGAGTAGCCGTCGGACGGGTGGGCCGGCCGCACGGCCGCGACGGCAGCTTCTGGGTCGAGGACGCGGACGCCCCGCTCGCGGTCGGAACCGTGGTGCAGGTGGGCGAGATCGAGGCGGCGATCGAGCGTCGCGACGGCACGGACGACAGGCCGCTCGTGCGCCTGGCGGGAGTCCGGGACCGGGAGTCGGCCGCCGCGCTGAGAGGGCGCTCGCTGACCGTCTCGGAATCCGAAGCGCCGCTCGCGGAGGACGAGTGGCTCGTCTCCGACCTCGTCGGCTCCGAAGTGCCCGGCCTCGGTGAGGTGAGGCGCGTACTCGCGGGCCCGTCCTGTGATGTCCTCGAGGTGGGCGACGACGGCGTGCTGATCCCGCTCGTCTCGGACGCGATCGAGCGTGTGGACGTGGGGAATCGGAGAATCGAGGTGAACCGTGAGTTCCTCGCCCTCGACGAGCCGCCCCTTGCCGACGGGGAGGTGAGAGGGCGGTCGTGAAGATCGATGTCTTCACGCTCTTCCCGGCGTGGTTCGAGTGGTTTCGCGGCCAGCGGCACGTGCGGAACGCCGAGGCGCTCGGGCACAGGCTCGAGACGATCGACATCCGTGCGACGACGCCGCTTTCGGCCGGCCAGGTGGACGACACGCCGTACGGCGGCGGCGCCGGGATGGTCCTTCGCGTCGACGTCGTCGAGGCGGCGCTCGCGGCGCGCTACGACGTCGACCCGCTCGAGCTGCCCAAGCGCCGGCGGGTGATCGCGCTCGCCGCGTCCGGCCGGCAGTTCGACGAGGCGCTTGCCTCCGAGCTCGCCCAGGAGGACGAGCTGACGCTTCTCTGCGGCCGCTACGAGGGCTTCGACGAGCGCGTGTACGAGTACCTGGCGTCCGACGTCGTCTCGATCGGGCCATACGTGCTCTCGGGCGGCGAGCTCGCCGCGATGGTGATCTGCGACGCCGTGATCAGGAAGCTGCCGGGAGCGCTCGGACACGAGGAGAGCGCGCTCGAGGAATCGTTCAGCGAAGCCCTCGAAGGCGGTCCTGAGTACCCGCACTACACGAGGCCCGCGAAGTGGCGCGGCCATGGGGTCCCGGAGATCCTCCTGAGCGGCCATCACGGCAAGGTCAGGGAGTGGCGGCTCGAGCAGAGCCGGCTTCGCGCGAAGCGCCGCGAGAGCTAGACGCTCGAACCCGAGACTGCGTGCGCGCAGGGCGCGCACGGGCCGAGCCGGGCGAGGGCCGCCGCGCAGGCCGCCCGCCAGCGGCGAGCGTGGGGCCGGCACGGCCAGGGGGAATCGATGGTCTAGTCTCCTCGGCGAGGTTGGGCGGCCGCCGGACGCTAGCTCTCGCCGGCCTTCGCTACCATTGCGCCTCGCGCGTCGGGACGCGAGCGGTTCTCGCCCTGACGCCCTTCTTTTGCCATGAGTCGAGTCATCGAAAGCCTGGAGCGCGCCCAGCTCAAGCGGGTGCCCGCCTTTCAGTCGGGCGACCGCGTGAAAGTCCATTTCCAGGTCGTGGAGGGCAACCGTCGCCGCACCCAGGTCTTCGAGGGCGTCGTGATCCGGAGGCAGGGGAAGGGCGTGCGCGAGACCTTCACCGTGCGCAAGCAGTCGTTCGGGGTTGGAGTTGAGCGCACGTTCCCGCTGCACTCGCCCAAGATCGAGAAGATCGAGATCGCGAGTCGCGGTGACGTCCGCCGGGCGAAGCTCTACTACCTGCGCGGCCGTGTCGGGCGCAGCGCGCGGGTGCGCGAGCGGCGGTACACCGGGCCCGAGGCCTCCGCCGCGATGGACGAGAGCGGAATGCTCGAGGCCACCGAGCCGGTGGACACGGCCGCGGAGGGGCAGGCCGCAGCCGAGGCTGCGACGGGCGCGGAGGCAGTCGCCGAGGTTCCTGCTGGCGACGCAGCTGCGGAAGGCGCCTCTGCGCAGGAGGCGTCCGTTGAGGAGGCGTCGGCCGAGGAGGAGTCGGGCGCTGAGGGCTCGGCCGCCGAGCAGGCCGAGGTCTCCGAGGACAGCGACCGATCCTGACGATTGCCCTTCGCTAGCTCGCCGGTGGCCCGGATTCGCAAGCCCAGCAGCACCACCGGGTCTCTGATCGAGCTCGTCACGATCGTGGCGGTCGCCTTGGGCCTGGCGCTGGTCATCCAGGCGTTCCTGGTCAAGCCGTTCCGCATCCCGAGCGAATCGATGGTCCCGACTCTCGCTGTGGGCCAGCGTGTGCTCGTCGACCGCGTGACCCTCCGCTTCTCCGATCCCCATCGCGGCGACATCCTCGTCTTCAAGCCGCCGAAGGGCTCCGACACCGACACCTGTGGGGTGACGCGACCGCCGGACGAGGCGTGTCCGATGCCCACGAAGGGCGAGGCGGACACGAACTTCATCAAGCGGGTGGTGGCGGTGCCCGGGGACCGGCTGAAGATCGTCCGGGGGCGCGTCTACGTCAACGGGAAGCTCCAGAACGAGCCGTTCGCCCGCCCGAGCGCGTCCTGTGACGTCTGCAATCTCCCGAAGGAGATCACGATTCCGCCAGGCCACTTTTTTATGATGGGCGACAACCGTGGCGCGAGCGCGGATAGCCGCTATTGGGGGCCCATCCCAAAGAGCTCCATCATCGGTGAGGCATTCTTCACCTACTGGCCGCCCAAACGGATCGGGGCGCTCTAGCAAGTCGTCACGCACCGGCCGTCGCCTCTTCGCGTTCGATCGCTCGTTGGGCCGGCGGTTCGTAGCGGGAGCCGACGAGGCCGGTCGCGGATCGCTGGCCGGGCCGCTCGTGGCGGCGGCGGTGCTCTTCGATCTCGATCGCCTGACAATCGGGGATCGCCGGGCGCTCGCTCGCCTGAACGATTCGAAGCAGCACGACGCGGACGGGCGCAGCGAGCTCTACCCGATCATCCTGCGGGCTGCGGCGAAGGTCTCCATCGTGTCCCGCTGCGTGCGGGGCATCGACGCGCGCGGGCTCCACAGGAGCAATCTCGCCGCGCTTCGGGCGGCGCTGCTGGGTGTGGCGCGCGAAGACGCGATCTGCCTCGTGGATGGGTTCCGCCTCCCCGACTTCGGCTACGAGCAGCAGGCTGTGGTGGGCGGCGACTCGCGAAGCGCGGCCATCGCCGCGGCATCCGTGGTCGCAAAGGTCACCCGCGACCGGTACATGCGGCGTGCCGCGGAGCGCCATCCAGGCTGGGAGTTCGAGACCAATGTGGGGTATTCGACGCCCGAGCATCGCGCGGCGATCATCGAGCGGGGCGTATCGCCGCTGCATCGGCTGTCCTTCGCCTCGATCGCGTATCAGCAGCTCGCGCTCGGTTAGCTTCATCTGAACGCGTCCTCCAGGTGCTCGAGGGCGACGAGCCCTCCGGAGGCGGTCACGGCGACGCCGATCGCGTCGAAGCGAACGTCCTGGGGGCGGCGAGGGAGCGACCCGCCGTTGCGGGCAAGCCACTCGGCGGCGAGACGGCGCAGCTTGTGCTGCTTCTCGGAGCCGATGGCGAGCACCGGGCTCGCGGCGCCCGCGAGCGTGCGGGCAATGCGCGTCTTGACCTCGCAGAAGACGAGGCAGTCATCCCCAGCCGCGACGATGTCGATCTCGCCGCTGCGCGTGCGCGAGTTCCGCGCGATCACCTCGTAGCCGGCTCGCTCGAGGTGACGTGCGGCGAAATCCTCACCGAGGTCGCCGATCTTCTTGCGGGCGCTGCCGGTCATGCCGGCGAACGTACGTCGCGCCGTGTGACGTGTGTGTTACGGACGCAACATCTGCGAAAAAACGCGCCGATCACGCGATTTCAGCGTAAGCGTCACGTTCGTAACACACCCGTCGCACGGCGCCGCCTAGCTTGGCGGCGTGCTCGCAAGCATCGCGACATTCGCAATCGAAGGCGTCGACAGCCGAAAGGTCACCGTCGAGGTCGACGTGCGCGCCGGCCTGCCGAGCTTCACCGTGGTGGGGCTGCCGGGCACGAGCGTGCGCGAGGCACGCGAGCGCGTGCGTTCCGCGCTCCTCAACTCGGGCTTCGAGTTCCCGCTGAAGCGGATCACGGCCAACCTCGCGCCGGCCGATCTGCCGAAGATCGGGCCCAGCTTCGACCTCGCCCTGGCGGTCGGCGTGCTCGCCGCTAGCGGTCAGCTCGCCGACGTCGACCTATCGCGGTGGGCGGTCTGCGGCGAGCTCTCGCTCAGCGGGGAGCTCAGACCCGTACCCGGCGCTGTCGCGATCGCGTCGAGCGCGCGCGAGCGTGGCTACTCGCGGCTGATCGTCGCATCCGAGAACGCCGGCGAGGCGGCTCTTGCAGAAGGTCTCTCTGTGTACGGCGTCGAGACCATCGAGCGGCTTGTCGGATTGCTGCTCGGCGAGCTCGAGCTCGAGCCGGCTTTGCCGGCCAAGCCGCAGCCGGACCGACGAGCGTGGCCTGACCTCGAGGACGTTCGCGGCCAGGAGGACGCGAGGCGCGCGCTCGAGATCGCGGCGGCAGGGGGACACAACCTGCTGATGATCGGACCTCCGGGAGCCGGCAAGACCATGCTCGCTCGCCGGCTGCCAGGGATCCTCCCGCCGCCCGCGCTCGACGAGGCGCTCGAGATCACGCGGATCCACAGCGTCGCCGGGATCAGCGACGGCCGCCTCGCGTCGGAGCGGCCGTTCAGGGCCCCGCATCACTCGATCTCGGCTTCCGGACTCGTCGGCGGTGGGGCGCGGCCTCGGCCGGGTGAGATCACGCTCGCCCATCGTGGTGTGCTGTTCCTGGACGAGCTCGCCGAGTTCTCGCGGCTCTCGATCGAGGCGCTGCGCCAGCCGCTCGAGGACAGGAGCGTCGAGATTGTGCGCGGCCAGCGCTCGATCCGCTTCCCCGCGGCGGCGATGCTCGTCGCCGCCACCAACCCGTGTCCATGCGGGCGATCCTCCGAGCACTGCGAGTGCGACCACGCTGAGAAGCTGCGCTATCAGCGCCGGCTCGCCTCGCCGTTCGTCGATCGGATCGACATCGTCTGCGCGGTCGACCGAACCGGCCGCGGCCAGGGTCGGACGGGCGAGCGCTCCGAGGTCGTGGCGGCCCGCGTCGCCCGCGCGCGCGCGCTCCAGGAAAGGCGTCTCTCAGGCGACGGGCTGCACTGCAATGCGGAGATGGGCCCAGCGCACCTGCGACGCCACGCCCACCTCGAGCGGCGGCTGGCGAGTCGCCTGGCGGATGCGGTCGCAAGCGGCCGCCTCTCCGAGCGGGGCCACGATCGCGTCCTGCGGCTCGCCCGGACGATCGCCGACCTGGAGGGGCGTGAGCGGATCGACGACGGCGACCTCGACGAGGCGCTCGCCTACCGGCCGTCGCTGGCCGAGACGGTGCTTGCATGACCGCTGCCTGTTCACGCTGCCTGCGCCGCGCGTACCTCGTCGCCTTGCTGGCTCCGGGTATCGCCTCGGCGCTCGACGACCGCGAGAAGCGCAAGGCAGGGTTGCTGTCGCTGCCTGACGACGAGCTCATAGACGCCGTCGGCGCGCAGCGGCGCGCTCGAGCCGAGCGCTTTCTCTCGGAGTTCGACGCCGACGCCGTCCGCGCGGAGGTCGAGGCTGCCGGACTTGGGGCGGTGTGCCGCCACGACCCCCGCTTTCCCGCGCAGGTGCTCGAGCTCGAGGACGCGCCGAGCGTCCTCTTCCACACCGGTGACCTGGCCCGCCTCGCCGAGCTCGCGTCGAGACCGGTCGTGACGATCGTCGGAGCGCGGCGGGCGTCGCCCTACGGCCTTGAGCTTGCCGTCACGCTCGGCCGGGGAGCAGCGCTCGCGGGCGCCACGGTCGTGAGCGGCCTCGCCCTGGGCATCGACGCGGCAGCGCATCGCGGAGCCCTCGACGCCGGGGGAGGCGCGATCGCGGTGCTCGGCTGCGGTGCCGACGTGCCGTATCCGGCTCGGCACAGGCCCCTCTACGAACGTGTCGCGCGGACCGGCACGGTCCTCGCCGAGCTTCCCCCGGGGACCCCGCCATACAGGTGGGCCTTCCCGGCGCGCAATCGAATCATGGCGGCGCTCGGAAAGCTCACGGTGGTGGTCGAGGCGCGCAGCTCGTCCGGGACCCTCATCACCGCGGATTTCGCGTCGGACCTGAACCGTGACCTCGGCGCGGTCCCGGGGTGTGTCACATCGCCGCTCGCCGACGGGCCGAATGCGCTGCTGCGCGAAGGCCGGGCGGGCCTGATCCGGGGAGTCGAGGACCTGCTCGACGAGCTGCTGGGACCGGGGGAGCGACCGCCTGGCTGGGACCCTGCGGGACGCGCTCAGCGGGTCGCGGACCTCGCGCTGTTCGAGCAAGGTGTGCTGCGGGCGGTCGAGGAGGGGCTGAGCGTCGCCGCGATCGCCGAGGCCTGTGATGCGTCGGCACGGGACGTCCGCGCCGCGCTCGCGCGTCTCGAGCTCGCCGATCTCGTTCGCTCGAACGGCCTCGGCGCCTACGAGCCAACGTCGACCTAGTTGCGCCGCATATGCTCGAGCACGATGAAAACCCAACCCACACGCATCGCGCGGGCGCTTACGATCGCCGGGTCCGACTCGGGCGGGGGGGCCGGGATCCAGGCGGACCTCAAGGCGTTCGCGCACGCCGGTGTGCACG
>JADGHQ010000110.1 GCA_019683805.1 Thermoleophilaceae bacterium | reverse complement strand
GGGGGGGCCGGGATCCAGGCGGACCTCAAGGCGTTCGCGCACGCCGGTGTGCACGGAATGAGCGCGATCACCGCGATCACCGCGCAGAACACGGTGGGCGTCAGAGGGATCTATCCGCTTCCGCCCGACGCGATCGTGGCGCAGGTACGGGCGGTGGTAGAGGACATCGGAGTGGATGCGGTCAAGATCGGTATGGTCGGCACGAGCGAGGCGATCGAGGCGGTCCGAGAGGCGCTCGAGCTGGTGGAGGGAGCGCCCGTCGTCCTCGACCCCGTGATGGTCGCCGAGAGCGGGGCGATGCTGCTCCCCGAGGAGGCGCGCGCCTCGCTGAAGGAGCGGCTGCTCCCGCGCGCGACCGTGATCACGCCGAACGTCCCGGAGGCGCGAGCGCTTGCGGGGGCGGGGCCGGAGGACGACCACGAGACGCTTGCGCGACGGCTGCACGAGCTCGGCCCGCGCTACGTGGTGGTGACGGGCGGGCACCGCGAGGACGCAACCGACCTCTTCTTCGACGGCGCCGAAGTCGTGCGCATCCCCGGCGAGCGCTATCCCGACGGATCTGCTCACGGGTCGGGCTGCACGCACTCGTCGACGCTCGCCGCGGGCCTTGCTCTCGGCCTCGATCCGTTGGAGGCGGCGCGCCTCGCGAAGAGCGTCGCGTCGCGCGCAGTGCGGGACGGGCTCAGCGACATCGGCCATGGCGCTGGGCCTGTCGACGTCTTCGGTCTCGCGGCGAGGTCCCCTGCCGAGGTTGCCCGCGCGTTCGCGGCGCGCTCGGCCTAGTCCCGAACGCCGGCGCAGCCCCCTCTGGCATAATCGCCGGTGCCGTCGGATTCACCGTGCGGCGAGGCGAGTTGCCCAGCTCGAGGAGCGTCCCGATCAAGTTTCTCCGTATGAAGCCCGGTTTCGGCGAGGTCCTTCTGACCGAGGGGGATCCGCGCGTTCGGGAGGACGAGGAGCGCCTGGTCGAGGAATTTCGCAGGCAGCTCGACGAGGGGATGTGGGCTGCCGTACCGATGGTCGAGCCCGTGAGCGGGCGCCGCGAGGCGCAGCTCGTTCGCAAGTTCGAGGAGATACCGACCGACGCGGACCGCGTGATCTTCTTCCCGCGGGCCGCAGGCGGCTGATCGCGGCAAGGGGATCGTGATGCTGCTCGCGCTTCTTGCCCTCGCCTTCGTCGCGCTCGTCCTCGCGCTGCCCGGCTGCCTCCAGGCGTGGGCGAGCTGGCGGGAGAAGCACGGCGTTCGCCGGCGCGCGCGGCGGGTCGAGCGCGTGACGCTTCACGATCCCGGGCGCGAGCGGCGCGCCGAGCAGCGCGCGCGCGAGCTGCTCCGCTCGTGCGTGAACGAGGAGGAGTGGGAGATGTACCGCGACCTCGGCTTCATCAAGGTCGACGGCAAGCTCGCGGACGGAGCGCCGAGGCGCGACGGCGGGGCCGGCGGGGACGAGGGCGAGGCGCCGTACGCCTACCTGATCTATCCCCACAAGCCGATCGTCGCCTACGTGCCGAAGACGCGCCGGCTGCTCAGCGAGTACTGCGTCGAGTTCCCGGACCTGACGCGCGCGATCTCGCATTCGCGGCTCCCGGACTCCGACGACGTGCTCGCGAAGTGGATGGCGCTGACCGGGGACGAGCGCAACCTCATCCGCAAGGCAAACATGCACCTGCCGGGTCGTCAGATCGACCCGGCCAGGGTGCGCCGCGACCTCTGGCGCCTGGCCGAGTGGGAGCGCCAGCGGCGCGGCTCGGGCTCGTACGAGGCACGCCGGCGGTGAGCGTCGACACGCGGCGACGCAGCCGGACGATCCTGGAGGGTCCGGACCGGGCGGCTGCGCGGGCATATCTCAAGGGCATCGGCTTCGACGACGAGGCGCTCCGGAAGCCGATCGTCGGCATCGCGAACACCTGGATCGAGACGATGCCGTGCAACTTCCACCTGCGCCGCATCTCGGAGCGCGTGAAGGCCGGCGTGCGCGCGGCGGGCGGCACCCCGATGGAGTACAACACCGTCGCGATCTCGGACGGGATCACCATGGGCACGGAGGGGATGAAGACCTCTCTCGTGAGCCGCGAGGTCATCGCCGACTCGATCGAGCTCGTCGCGCGCGGCCACATGTTCGATGCCGTGATCGCGATCTCGGGCTGCGACAAGACGATCCCGGGCACGGTCATGGCGCTCGCCCGGCTCGACGTCCCGAGCCTCATGCTCTACGGCGGCTCCATCATGCCCGGCTGCTTCAGGGGCCGCGACGTGACGATCCAGGACGTGTTCGAGGCGGTCGGCGCCCACGCCGCCGGCAAGATGACCGACGAGGAGCTCGCCGAGCTCGAGTCCGTCGCGTCGCCGGGGCCCGGCGCGTGCGGCGGGCAGTACACCGCCAACACGATGGCCGGGGTGTTCGAGGTGATGGGCATCTCGCCGATCGGCGCGAACAGCGTCCCCGCGGTCGACGAGCACAAGGACGACGTCGCCGAGCAGGCGGGACGCCTCGTGATGGAGCTCCTCGAGAAGGACCTCACGCCCAGCAAGCTGATCACGCGCGAGTCGCTCGAGAACGCGATCGCCACCGCCGCGGTCACCGGTGGCTCGACGAACGCCGTCCTCCACCTGCTTGCCGTCGCCCACGAGGCGGGCGTGCCGCTCGACATCGACGACTTCGACCGGATCGCGTGGCGCACCCCGCTGCTCGCCGACCTCATGCCGGGCGGGCGCTTCACGGCGCGGGACCTGCACGCCGCGGGCGGCATGCGGCTCGTGGCAAAGCGCCTGCTCGACGCGGGGCTGCTCCACGCCGACGTGCCGACCGTCACAGGCCGCACGATCGGGGAGGAGGCGGAGGCGGCGGTCGAGGCTCCCGGGCAGCAGGTCATCCGGCCGCTCGACAACCCGATCCAGCCGAACGGCGGCTTCGCGATCCTGCGCGGCAACCTCGCGCCGGAGGGCTGCGTCGTCAAGCTCGCGGGGCACGCCCGCCGCGAGCACCGCGGCCCCGCCCGGGTCTTCGAGAGCGAGGAGGAAGCGTTCGCCGCGGTCAAGGCGCAGCGGATCCAGCCGGGCGACGTGGTCGTCATCCGCAACGAGGGTCCCGCCGGTGGGCCGGGTATGCGCGAGATGCTCGCCGTCACCGCCGCGCTCGTGGGGGAGGGGCTCGGGGAGTCCGTCGCGCTCCTCACCGATGGGCGCTTCTCAGGCGCGACCCATGGCTTCATGGCCTGCCACGTCGCTCCGGAGGCGCCGCGCGGCGGACCGATCGCAGCCGTCCGCGACGGCGACATGATCGTGTTCGACGTCCCCAACCGCAGGCTGGACGTGGAGCTGAGCGACGAGGAGATCGCGCGCCGCGTGAGCGAGTACGAGGCGCCCCCGCCGCGCCACACAACCGGTGTGCTCGGCAAGTACGCCCGGCACGTGGGCTCGGCGGCGCGCGGCGCGGTCACCACCTGACCCTCGCCGCCCGGGCGGCCGAACGCCAACGCGGGGCGCGGCGACCCACCCTCGCCCGCGCGCAGATCCAGGCTACGCGAGCCCGGTGGCCGCCTGCTCCGCGTCGCCGCGCTCGCCCGGGGACTCGCGCATAGCGGCTCGGCCGCGCATGAACTCCATCAGGCGGTCGTTGAACTCGACGGGGCGCTCCAGCATCGGCGTGTGGCCCGTGTCCGTGAAGATCAGCGTCCGCGAGTCCGCGATCAGCGACTCGAAGACGGCCGCGTCCTCCACCGGAACGAGGACGTCTCGATCGCCCCACACGATCAGAGTGGGGCAGCGGACCTCCCCGAGCCGAGCGCGGACGTCGTGGCTCAGCAAGGCCTTCATGGCGTCGACGAAGCCCGGCGAGCCCGAATGCGCGATCTGCTCGTAGGCGAGGTCCGCCGGGATCCTCGACGGATGGCGCATCACCACGGACAGCGCGGCGTGGCGCAGGCGGGGCCGTACCGCGACCGTCCGGGCGTGCGCCGTCCCCCAGGCGCCGAGCGTCGCGACGACCCTCGCCCAGGTCATCGCCGGGTGGCGGCGGAGGCTCGTGATCGAGATGCCCGCGGCGGCGACCAGGACGCACTTCGCGACCCGGGCGGAAAACTCGATCGCGAGCTCCGCCGCGATGAACCCGCCCATCGAGTTCCCGACCACCACGACCTCGCCCAGCCCGAGCCGGTCGCAGAGCTCGTCCACGACGCGGGCGTACCCCGGGATCGAGCTCCTCTCGGCCGGCATCTCGGAGCGCCCGAACCCGGGGAGATCGAGCGCGACCACGCGCCGCTCCTGCGCGACCCGGGGGATGTTCTCGAGCCAGTTCTGCCAGCTGCCGCCGAGCCCGTGCACGAACACCACGGGCGGCCCGTCGCCCGACCCGAGGTCGACGTAGCTCACGCGGCGGCCCGCGACCGCAGTCTCGCGCAGATGCTCACGCCAGTCGATGTCGCGCCAGCTCGGCGTGGCGCCCACCCCGTAACCCGGATCGGCTGACACCGCCTCCCGGTAGCGTGCCGGTCTCACCCGCGACGGGAAGATCGGCGCCGATCGCCTACCGTACCCGCCCGTGGCCCGGATCGCGCTCGACATAGACTCCACGCTACACCACTACTGGGACATCTTCGATCGTGTCGTGCGCGAGCGCTTCGGGATCGAGCTCCCACACGAGCGGCAGACCGACTGGGGCATCACCGTGCTCGAGCGCGACCAGTTGCGCGAGTGCGTCGCGGAGACCCATTCCGAAGAGAACATCCTCGCAGCCGAGCCGTATCCGCACGCGGTGGAGACCGTGCGCGCCTGGAGCGCGGCGGGGCACTGGATCCACGCGACGAGCCACCGCGCCGAGCACACGCGCGACGCGACGGCTCGATGGCTCGACGCGATCGGCCTGCCCTACGACGACCTCCACTGCTCCTACGACAAGGTGAGCCGCTGCGTCGAGCTCGGGATCGACGTGCTGGTCGACGACAGCCCGGTGAACATCACGAGGGCGCGCGAGCACGGCATCCTCACGGCCACGATCGAGCACCCCTGGAACGCGCACCTGACCGGTGACGGCGTGGTCATTGCGCGGGACTGGCGCGAGCTCCGCGAGCGGATCGCGCCGCTGCTCGCGAAGCTCGGCGCCTAGGCGCGGGTCGCCGGGGTGGGGAAAGGGCGGGCGCGGGTCGGGCTCCACGTGGACGACCGCGCTGGGGTCGCGAACGGGTCCACGGGGATGTCGTGCTCGCTGACGAGCAGCCTGCGCGGACCGAGCACCCGGAA
>JADGHQ010000034.1 GCA_019683805.1 Thermoleophilaceae bacterium | reverse complement strand
GTCTCCGGGGTCTTCGGACCCCGGCTTCGTTGAAGCACAACCCGGACACAAAGCCCTAGACTGCGCGCACACGTCTCCGGGGTCTTCGGACCCCGGCTTCGTTGAAGCGGCCCGCACGGCCGCGAGGTTGCCGCGCTGATCGAGTCTCCGGGGTCTTCGGACCCCGGCTTCGTTGAAGGGATTCCCCGGGCGGCGCTTCGTTCGGCAACCCGACCGTCTCCGGGGTCTTCGGACCCCGGCTTCGTTGAAGGGAGGTTGCGGGCGAGCCCATCGCGGGCTTCGACGACAAGTCTCCGGGGTCTTCGGACCCCGGCTTCGTTGAAGGAGCCCCCTGTCGGGCGGGCTCGGTGAGGCGGCCAAGCGTCTCCGGGGTCTTCGGACCCCGGCTTCGTTGAAGGACCGGGTCGGGTGGCGTCTCGTCGCCGAATCTCCGCCCGTCTCCGGGGTCTTCGGACCCCGGCTTCGTTGAAGCGGGCACATCATCGGTGCCGGCCCGGGCGGCTACGCGCGTCTCCGGGGTCTTCGGACCCCGGCTTCGTTGAAGCTAGCCGGCGGGGAGGGCACCGCGAGCCCGACGAGCTCCGTGTTGTCGCCGCTTTCGTTGACGATCGTCGTCCCAGCGTCGGGCGCGGCCCATGCGCCCTCGTCGCCGAGGAATGCACGTACCCGACGGTCGCGAGTGCCGCTGCGCAGCGGCCCCGGAACGCGCGAAAACTAGGCGCAGGCGCGCGTCAGCGAGACCGTGCCTACCGGTGCTCCAGCGGGAGCTGTGAGATGTCCTCGCGCGTCGAGCGGATCCAGCGCACCAGGACGATGACGAAGATCACGGTGCCGATCCCCGTCAGGACCCAGGTGTACACCACGCCCACGAGCATGAGCGTGACGGCGAACGCCATCAGCACGGGAAGGTACGAGGGACCGGGAAGGTGGATCTGCTCGCTGGGCGGCGGGGCCTCCCCGGTCGCCACGATCTCGCGCTGTTGCTGCTCGGCCATCAGTAGACGTAGGCCGCGACGAACGACAGCCCGAAGACGATCACGATGATGGCCACCGCGATGAGCGCGGTGCGGATGTTCTGGAGCGCTAGGCGGCGGTCCATGCGACCCTCTTTCTAACAGATCGCGGGCTGCGGCGGCCGCGTGGGAGCGGGGACGTGCCACCCGCTCTGTATGGTGCGGGGCGAGAGGGAGCACGTGACATGGCAGCGGTCACCGTAGGCGTAGACGTGGGCGGCACGAAGGTAGCGGCCGCCGCGGTCGACGGCATCCGCGTCTTGGAGCGCGTCGAGCGCCCCACGGCCCTCTCGACCACGGAGGCGCTCGTCGACCAGATCGAGGAGCTCGCGCGCGCGGCGCTCGCGCATGCGCCGCCCGCCGCCGCGGTGGGGATCGGCGTCCCCTCGCAGGTCGACTTCGCCACCGGCAAGGTGGTGGCGAGCGTCAACATCCCGCTCGCCGGCGTGCCGCTGCGCGAGGAGCTCGGCGCCCGCCTCGGCGTCCCGGTGTTCGTCGACAACGACGGCAACTGCGCCGCGCTCGCCGAGCTGCACATGCTCGGCCGCGCCTGGGTGGGCAACCTCGTGATGCTCACGCTCGGCACCGGCGTCGGCGGCGGCGTGGTCGTGGACGGGGAGATCTTCCGCGGGTCGAGCGGGCGCGGCGCCGAGCTCGGCCACCTGGTCGTGCAGGCCGACGGGCCGGAGTGCCCGGGCGCGTGCCCGAACCGCGGCTGCATCGAGGCCTACTCGAGCGGGCTCGCGCTGGAGCGGGACGCCACCGAGGCCGGCAGGCGCAACCCGCGCTCTGCGCTCGGGCGGGTCGTGGCCGAGCACGGCCGCTGCAAGGGCCGCCAGGCTGTCGAGGCCGCGCGCGCCGGGGATGCCGAGGCGCTGCGCCTTTTCGAGCGGCTCGGCACCTACCTCGGCGTGGGCATGGCGAGCCTGATGAACATCTTCGAGCCCGAGTACCTGCTGATCGGCGGGGGGCTCGGCGAGGCGGCGGACCTGTTCCTCGAGCGTGCGGAGGAGGAGGCGCTCTCGCGGGCGCTGCCCTCGATCGCCGGGCGGGTGCGCGTGGCGCGCGCCCGCGGGGGCGCCGCCGCCGGCGTGATCGGCGCGGGCCTCCTGGCCGCAGGTGAGCACGAGCGCGGCTCGGGTACCCGACCTCAAATGACCGTCAAGGAAGGAGCTCTATGACGACGAGCACGATCGACGCGCGAGCGCTCGACGAGCTCTGCGTGAACACGATCCGCACGCTCTCGATGGACGCGGTGCAGAAGGCCAACTCCGGGCACCCCGGCACCCCGATGGCGCTCGCGCCGCTCGCCTACGTGCTCTACACCCGCGTGATGCGCCACAACCCGGCGAGCCCGAGCTGGTTCGACCGCGACCGCTTCGTGCTCTCGGCCGGGCACGCGTCGATGCTCCTCTACTCGACCCTCTACCTCACGGGCTACGGGCTCGAGCTCGAGGACCTCAAGAGCTTCCGTCAGCTCGGCAGCCCCACGGCCGGCCACCCCGAGTACGGCCACGCGCACGGGATCGAGACGACCACCGGCCCGCTCGGGCAGGGGATCTCCACCGCGGTCGGGATGGCGCTCGCCGAGCGCATGCTCGCCGCCCGCTACAACCGACCCGGGCACGAGATCGTCAACCACCACACGTGGGTGATCGCGAGCGACGGCGACCTGGAGGAGGGGGTCTCGTCCGAGGCCTGCTCGCTCGCCGGCCACCTCGGGCTCGGCCGGCTGATCGTCTTCTACGACGACAACCACATCTCGATCGAGGGCGACACCGGCCTCGCCTTCACCGAGGACGTGGCGAAGCGCTTCGAGGCCTACGGCTGGCACGTGCAGAACCTCGGCGAGGACCTCGCGCTCGACTCGCTCGAGGCCGCCGCGCTCGCCGCGAAGGAGGTCGAGGACCGGCCCTCGCTCGTGATCCTGCGTACGCACATCGCGCCCGGCTCCCCGAACAAGCAGGACAGCGCGAAGGCGCACGGCGAGCCGCTCGGCGTCGAGGAGGTGCGGCTCACCAAGGAGGCCTACGGCTGGCCCGCGGACGAGCCCTTCCTCGTCCCCGAGGAGGTGCTCTACCACTGCCGCAAGGCGATCGACCGCGGCCGCGAGGCGGAGCGCGAGTGGCGCGCTGCGGTCGACGCCTACAGGCAGGCCGAGCCCGAGGCTTGGGCCGAGCTCGAGCGGATCGTCGAGGGCCGCCTGCCCGAGGGCTGGGACTCGGGCGTGCCGCGCTTCGACCCCGCCGACGAGCGAGTGGGCTCGACGCTCGCCACCCGCAAGGCGTCGCACTCGGTGATCCAGTGGGCCGCTGAGCGCGTCCCGAACCTCGTGGGCGGCTCGGCGGACCTCGCGCCCTCCACGCTCACGCTGATCGAGGGCGGCGGCGACGTGGAGAAGGGCTCCTACGCGGGCCGAAACCTCCACTTCGGGGTGCGCGAGCACGGCATGGGCGCGATCGTCAACGGCCTCGTCCTGCACGGCTTCCGCGCCTTCGGCTCGACCTTCCTGATCTTCTCCGATTACATGCGCGCCGCCATCCGGCTCGCCGCGCTGATGCGGATCCCGTCGATCTTCGTGTTCACTCACGACTCGATCGGCCTCGGCGAGGACGGCCCGACGCACCAGCCGGTCGAGCAGCTCGCCGGGCTGCGCGCCATGCCGAACCTGTACGTCGTGCGTCCCGCCGGCGCGAACGAGACAGCGCTCGCGTGGCAGTTCGCCCTGCGCCAGACTAACCGCCCGACCGCGCTCGCGCTCACCCGCCAGGGCGTGCCGGTGTGGAGCCCCGACGACGTGCCGGCCGACGCCGTGGAGCGCGGCGCCTACGTGCTGCGCGACGCGCGCGACGGCCGCGAGCCGGACGTGATCCTGATCGGCACGGGCTCCGAGGTCCACCTCTGCGCCGCCGCGCAGGAGCTGCTCGAGGCCGACGGGCTCGCCGTTCGGCTCGTGAGCATGCCCTGCGTCGACCGCTTCCACGAGCAGGACGACGCCTACCGCGACTCCGTGCTCCCGCCCGGCGTCCGCGCGCGCGTCGCGGTCGAGGCCGCGAGCCCGCTCGGCTGGCACAGCCTGGTCGGCGACCAGGGCGCCGTCGTGGGGATGGAGACGTTCGGCGCGTCCGGCCCTGCCGCCGCGGTGCTCGAGCACTTCGGCTTCACGCCCGAGCGCGTCGCCGAGGAGGCGCGCGCGGTGCTCGAGCGAGTCGGGTCCGCATCCGTACGGGGGTAACAACGGCGAGCGGCGGGCTACCGTGGTGATCGGAGAAAGGAGCCCGCGATGAGCGTCACGCAACGGGCGAACGAACGGCTCGCGGCCCTGACGGCCGCGGGCGTGAGCGTCTGGCTCGATCAGATCCGCCGCAGCCTGATCGAGTCGGGCGAGCTGGAGCGGATGGTGCGCGAGGAGTCGCTGCGCGGGGTGACCGCGAACCCCGCGATCTTCGAGAAGGCGATCCTCGGCAGTCCGGACTACGACGAGGACCTCGCCGAGCTGGCGCGCGAGGACCTCGACGCGTTCGGGATCTACGAGCGCCTCGCGATCCGGGACGTGCAGCTCGCCGCCGACGTGCTCAGGCCGGTGTGGGAGGCGAGCGGCGGCGCCGACGGCTTCGTGTCGCTCGAGGTGGCGCCGAGCCTCGCGCGTGACACCGAGGGGACGCTCGCGCAGGTGCGTGACTACTGGCGGCGGGTGGACCGCCCCAACCTGATGATCAAAATCCCAGGCACCGAGGAGGGGGTGCCCGCGATCGAGCAGGCGACCTTCGAGGGGATCAACGTCAACGTGACGCTCCTGTTCGCGGTCGGCATGTACGAGCAGGCGGCCGAGGCCTACATCCGCGGTCTCGAGCGCCGCCGGGCGGCGGGGGAGAGCGTCAGCGACGTCCACTCGGTCGCGAGCTTCTTCGTCTCGCGCGTCGACGCGGAGGTGGACAAGCGCCTCGAGGCGCTCGGGCGGACCGACCTCTGCGGCATCGCCGCGCTCGCGAACGCCAGGCTCGCCTACCAGCGCTTCAAGGAGATGTTCTACGGCGAGCGCTTCTCGGACCTGCGCGCCGAGGGCGCCGCGGTCCAGCGCCCGCTGTGGGCGTCGACCGGCGTGAAGAGCCCGCGCTACCCCGAGACGAAGTACGTCGACGGGCTGATCGCGCCGGACACCGTCAACACGATGCCGATGCAGACCTTGCACGCATACGCCGAGCGCGGACAGGTGCCCGGCCCGACCGCGGACCAGCCGGCGGACAAGACGCGCCGGCAGCTCGACGCGCTCGCGGAGGCAGGCATCGACCTCGACGAGGTGACCGACAAGCTGCTGCGCGACGGGATCGTGCTGTTCGAGGAGGCGCTGGCGAAGCTGCTCGACGGGATCGACCGGCGGCGCGCGGCCGTCGCGACCGGCCGCCCGGAGGCGATCGAGGCCCATCTGCCCCGGGAGCTCGAGGGCCCCGTGCGCGAGCGCGTGCGGCGCGCGGCGGAGGAGGACGTAGCGCGGCGCATCTGGCGCAAGGACGAGTCGCTCTGGGGCGGCCCCGGGAGGCCCGAGATCGGCAACCGGCTCGGCTGGCTGACGATCACGGAGCCGATGCTCGAGGAGGCAGGCTCGATCCTAGAGTTCGCCGCGCAGGCGGCGGCGGACGGGCTCACCGATGCCGTCCTGGTCGGGATGGGCGGCTCGAGCCTCGCGCCCGAGGTGATCCGGCGCAGCTTCGGCCCGCGCGAGCGCGCGCTGCGGCTGCACGTGCTCGACACGACCGACGCGACCCAGATCCGCGCCCTCGAGGGCAGCATCGACATCCGGGACACGCTGTTCGTCGTCTCGACGAAGTCGGGCGGTACGATCGAGACGCTCTCGCTCGCCAGCTACTTCCTGGCGCGCGTGCGCGAGGAAGGCGGCGACCCGCGACGGCAGCTCGTCGCGATCACCGATCCGGGCTCGGGGCTCGTGGGCTTCGCCCAGCGAAACGGCTTCCGCCACGTGTTCCTGGCCGACCCGGACATCGGCGGCCGCTACTCGGCGCTCTCCCACTTCGGGCTCGTGCCGGCGGCGCTCGCGGGCGTCGACATCCGCGCGCTGCTCGAGCGCGCGCAGGTCGCCGAGCAGCGCTGCGCCGAGTGGGACCGTACGGAGACGAACTCCGGCCTGTGGCTCGGGCTCGTGCTCGGCGAGTGCGCGCTGCGCGGCCGCGACAAGCTCACGTTCCTCGTGGACGACACGGTGGCGGCGTTCGGCCTCTGGGTCGAGCAGCTCGTGGCGGAGAGCACGGGCAAGGAGGGCCGGGGGATCGTGCCGATCGTCGACGAGCCGCTCGGCGACCCCGGCGCCTACGGCGACGACCGCGTGTTCGTCCAGCTGCGCAACCCGCGCTCGCCCGACCGGGCCGCCGACGAGCTGATCGCCGCGCTCGGCGCGGCCGGGCACCCGACGATCACGGTGCCGGTCGAGGGCCCGGAGGATCTCGGCAGCCTGTTCTTCTTCGCCGAGCTCGGCACGGCGGTGGCGGGGTGGGTCCTCGGCATCAACCCCTTCGACCAGCCGAACGTGCAGGAGGCGAAGGACAACACGCGCAAGGTGCTCGACCGCTACGCCCGGGAGGGGAGCCTGCCGCGCCACGCCGACGCCTCGGACGAGGCGCTGAGGGCGCTCCTCGCGCAGGCCGAGCCCGGGCGCTACGTGGCGCTCATGGGCTACCTGGCGGTGTCGGCGGAGGTCGACCGCGAGGTGGCGGAGCTGCGCCGTCTGCTGCGGGACCGCACCCGCGCCGCCACGACCTTCGGCTACGGGCCGCGCTTCCTGCACTCGACGGGCCAGCTCCACAAGGGCGGGCCGCCGAGCGGACTCTTCCTCCAGCTCGTCCACGACGGGCCGGAGGACATCGAGATCCCGGACGCGGGGTACGGCTTCGACACGCTCAAGAACGCCCAGGCCGCCGGCGACCTGGAGACGCTCCGCGCGCACGGCCTGACCGCCGAGAGGGTCACGCTCTCGGGCGACCCCGCGCAGGCGATCCGGGGGCTGCGCGAGCGGATCGGGAGGCTCCTCTGATGCAGATCGGGTTCGTCGGGCTCGGGAGGATGGGCGGCGGCATGGTTCAGCGCATCCGCCGCGACTCGGAGCACGAGGTGGTGGCGTACGACCCCGGCGAGGAGGCGGTGCAGCGGGCGGTCGAGCACGGCGCAGTCGGGGCGTCCTCGCTCGAGGACCTCGTCTCGAAGCTCGACCCGCCGCGCGCCGTGTGGCTGATGGTCCCGGCGGGGGAGGTCACCCGGCGCTCGTTCGAGACGCTGCTCGGCCTGCTCGACGAGGGCGACCTGATCGTCGACGGCGGCAACTCGCGCTGGACCGAGTCGCGCGAGAACGGCGCGCGCGCCGCGGAGCGGGGGATCGAGTTCGTAGACGTCGGGACGAGCGGCGGCGTCTGGGGGCTCGAGGAGGGCTACTGCATGATGGCGGGCGGCAGCGACGCCGCGATCGAGCGGCTCCGCCCGATCCTCGACGTGCTCGCGCCCCCGGAGGGCTGGATGCACGTCGGCGGCCACGGCGCGGGCCACTACGTGAAGATGGTCCACAACGGGATCGAGTACGGGCTGCTCCAGGCCTACGCCGAGGGCTTCGAGATCCTCCACGCCTCCGAGTACGACCTCGACCTGCGCGGCATCGCGCGACTCTGGAACCGCGGGTCGGTCGTGCGCTCGTGGCTGCTCGAGCTCGCCGAGCGGGCGTTCGAGCAGGACGGCGACGACCTCGCCGACCTCCGGGGCTACGTCGAGGACTCCGGCGAGGGGCGCTGGACCGTCATGGAGGCGATCGACAAGGACGTGCCGGCGCCCGCGATCACGCTTTCCCTGCTCGCCCGCCTCGGCTCGCGGCAGGAGGAGTCCTACGCGGCGAAGGTGATCGCGGCGCTGCGCAACCAGTTCGGCGGCCACGCGGTCAGACGGGAGTAGCCGGTGGCGACGATCCAGGAGAACCCCCTCGTCGAGGGTCTCGAGCGGCTCCCGGTCCACCCGACCACGCTCGTGATCTTCGGGGCGACCGGCGACCTCGCTCACCGCAAGCTCCTGCCCGCCGTCTACAACCTCGCCCACGAGGGCGCGCTGCCCGAGCGCTTCAACCTAGTGGGGGTCGCGCGCAGGGAGATGGACGACGACGCCTTTCGCGCCACGGCGCGCGACTCGATCCGGCAGTACTCGCGCACGCGGCCCGACGAGAGCGTGCTGGGCGCGCTGCTCGAGCGGGTCCGCTACGTGCGCGGCTCGTTCGACGACGCTGGCGTCTACAGGAGGCTCGGCGCGCTCGCGTCGGAGCTCGACGAGGAGGCCGGCATCCCGTTCAACCGGGTCTTCTACCTCGCGACCGCGCCGACGTTCTTCGAGACGATCGCGGAGCTGCTCGGCGCCCACGGGCTCGACGCGCGCGAGGACGCGGAGGTGCGGATCGTCGTCGAGAAGCCCTTCGGCCGCGACCTCGCCTCCGCCCGGCAGCTCAACGAGGCGCTGCTGTCGGTGTTCGAGGAGCGGCAGATCTACCGCATCGACCACTACCTCGGCAAGGAGACCGTCCAGAACCTGCTGGTGATGCGGTTCGCGAACGGGATCTTCGAGCCGCTCTGGAACCGCGGCTACGTCGACTACGTCGAGATCACCGCGGCGGAGGACATCGGGATCGGGTCGCGCGCCGGCTACTACGACCGCACCGGCGCGCTGCGCGACATCGTCCAGAACCACCTGCTCCAGCTCCTCACGCTCCTCTGCATGGAGCCGCCCGTGTCGTTCTCGGCGGACGAGGTGCGCAGCGAGAAGGTGAAGGTGCTGCGCGCGATCCGGCCCCCGTCGCCCGACGAGGTGCCGGAGATCGCGGTGCGGGCCCAGTACGGTCCCGGAGTGGCGGAGGGCCGGGAGGTGCCAGGCTACCTCGACGAGGAAGGCGTCGCGCCGGGCTCCGGCACCGAGACGTACGTGGCGCTGCGGCTCGAGGTCGAGAACTGGCGCTGGGCGGGCGTGCCCGTCTACCTGCGCGCCGGCAAGCGCCTCGCGCGCAAGGTCACGGAGATCGCCGTCACCCTCAAGCCCGTGCCGCACCTCGCCTTCCAGCAGAGCGGCTCGCTCGGGGTGCAGCCGAACCAGCTCGTGCTCACGGTGCAGCCGAACGAAGGCGTGTCGCTCTCGCTCGTCGCGAAGATCCCCGGCGCGCGCATGCGCGTGCGGCCGGTGAGCATGGACTTCCTGTACGGCACGTCGTTCCTGTCCCAGTCCCCGGAGGCCTACGAGCGGCTGATCCTCGACACGATGCGCGGCGACGCGACCTTGTTCGCGCGCGCCGACGAGGTCGAGGCGGCCTGGTCGCTCGTCGACCCGATCCTCGAGGCGTGGTCGCGCACCGCGGGGCCGCTCCCGACCTACGAGGCCGGCTCCTCGGGGCCGGCCGAGGCGGACCGGTTGCTTCTGGGAGGCGCCCGATGGAGGCAGCTCTGACCGCTGTCGAGCCGCCGTCCACGGCGCGCTGGTACGCCGAGGACACGACGCCCTCGGCGATCGAGGCGGGGCTGCGCGAGCTGCTCGGGCAGCAGCACGCCCGCCACGCCGGCTACGCGCCCGCGCGCGTGCTCAACCTCGTCGCCGTGGTCGACCGCCCGTGGCGGGGCGAGGTGGTCAACCGCCTCGAGCGAGTGGGGCGCTACCACCCCTCGCGCACCGTGGTCTGCGCGGTGCAGCCGGGGAAGCGCACGCTCGACGCGTGGGCCACGCTCACCGCGACGGCCGCGGGCGACGGGCTCACCGTGGCGCAGGAGCGGGTCGAGATCGAGCTCGGCGAGCGGCACCTCGAGGGCCTTGCGGCGATCGTCGACCCGCTGATCCTGGCCGACCTCACGACGATGGTCTGGTCGCCGCACGGGCACGACGACGCGGTCGACGAGCTGCTCCCGCTCGCCGACGTGGTGCTGCTCGACTCCCTCGACCTGCCGGACATGCGGGCGGCGGTCGCGCGCGCGTGCCGTCTCTCGGAGGAGGCCTACGTCGTCGATCTCGCATGGCTTCGGTCGACGCCCTGGCGTGAGCGCGTGGCGGCGACGTTCGACCCGCCGCGCTGGCGGCCCGCGCTGCGCGAGCTCACGCGCGTGACGGTGCGGCACCGCCCGGACTCGACGGTGAGCGGGCTGCTGTTCTCGGGCTGGCTCTGCTCGCGGCTCGGCTGGTCGCCCGGGTCGCTCGCGCCGCGCCCCGACCGGGCGCTCGTCGGGAGCGCGCGGGCCGGGAAGACCAAGGCGCGGATCGAGCTCCTCCCGGACCCCCAGATGACGGCGCCGGGGCTCGCGGGCGTGACCCTCGAGACCGCGTCCGGCCTGTCGCTGTCGCTCGACCGCTCGCCCGGCGGCCTCTCAGCCCGGCGGGGGACGCCCGACGGGCGCGAGTCGGCCTGGATCGTGCTCGGCGCCTCGCGCGGCGAGCCGGGGATCCTCGGGGAGGGGATCCGGCAGGCGCTGCTCCGCGACCCCACCTACCGCCCCGCGCTGGCGTGCGCCGAGAGGATGGTCGCATGAGGCCGCGCGTGCAGGTGCTCGACGACCCCGCGGCCGCGGCCGCCGAGCTGCTCGCGCGCCGCGCGAGCGCCGGCGGCCAGATCGCGCTCGCCGGCGGCTCCACCCCCAGGGCGGCGTACGAGCACGCCGCTGAGCTCGAGGCGGACTGGTCGTGCGCCACGCTCTGGTTCGGCGACGAGCGCTGCGTGCCGCCCGACCACGAGCACTCGAACTACGGCATGGCGAAACGCGCCCTGCTCGATCGCCTGCGGGACCGGCCGCGCGTCGAGCGCATGGAGGGCGAGCTCGGCCCGCACGAGGGCGCCGCGCGGTACGAGAGCCGCCTGCGCGAGCGGCTCGGCGACGAGCCGCGGCTCGACCTCGTGCTGCTCGGCCTCGGCCCGGACGCCCACACCGCGTCGCTGTTCCCGCGCGACCCGGCGCTCTCGGAGCGCGAGCGGCTCGTCGTCGGGGTCGACGTGCCGGGGATGGCGCCGCTCGTGCCGCGGATCACGCTGACGCTCCCGGCGATCGCCGCGGCCGCGTCCGTGGTCTTCCTCGTCGCGGGCGAGGACAAGGCCGAGGCGGTGGCGCGCGCATTCGGCGGCCGCAGCTCGCCGGACGCCCCCGCGAGCCTGGTGGCGCCAGCGGGGGGCGAGCTCGTCGTGCTCTGCGACGCGGCGGCGGCGTCGCAGCTCGAGGTCGGGGTGTGACTGCGGGCGCGGACCTCAACGGGCGCAGCCCGTTCCCGCCGATCGCGAGCTACGGCTTCCTCTCTGACTGCCACGTCACGGCGCTTGTCGCGCCGAGCGGCAACGTGGAGTGGATGTGCCTGCCGCGCATGGACGGCCCGAGCGTGTTCGCCGCGATGCTCGACCGCGACGCCGGCGGCTTCCGCGTCTCGCCGGCCGACGTGAACGTGCCCGCCGCCCGCCGCTACCTGCCGGGCACGAACATCCTCGAGACCGACTGGATGACGCCCACGGGCTGGCTCGTGGTGCGGGACCTGCTCGTGGTCGGACCCTGGCACCACGAGAAGGTGGGGGAGAGCGGTCACCGCAGGCCGCCGACCGACTACGACGCCGAGCACGTGCTGCTGCGGCTCATCGAGTGCGTGCAGGGCAGCGTCGACGTGAGGCTCGTCTGCGACCCGGTGTTCGACTACGGCCGCAGCCGCGCCCAATGGGGGTACGCGGGCGAGGGGCTCGGGGAGGCCGTCGCCCGCTGCTCCGACAGCGACGACACGCTGCGGCTGACCACGGACATGCGGCTCGGCTTCGAGGGGAGCCGCTGCATGGCACGGACCTCGATGAGGGACGGCGACAGGCACTTCGCTGCGCTCTGCTGGGACGACGGGACCCCGCCGCGCGATTACGAGGAGGCGGCGGCCCAGCTGCAGGCGACGGCCGACTACTGGCGCGAGTGGCTCGACAAGGGGGAGTTCCCCGACCACCCCTGGCGCGTCTACCTGCAGCGCAGCGCGCTCACGCTCAAGGGGCTGACCTACGCGCCGACCGGAGCGCTGTGCGCGGCCGCCACGACCTCGCTCCCGGAGACGCCGCGCGGCGAGCGCAACTGGGACTATCGCTACACCTGGATCCGCGATGCGACCTTCACGCTCTGGGCGCTCTACACGCTCGGCCTCGACGAGGAGGCGAACGACTTCTTCTCGTTCGTCACCGACTCCGCCGGCGACGGCGTGCTCCAGATCATGTACGGGATCGGCGGCGAGACCGAGCTCGAGGAGTCGGAGCTCGAGCACCTGGCGGGGTACGACGGCGCGCGGCCGGTGCGCGTCGGCAACGCCGCCTACAAGCAGGAGCAGCACGACGTGTGGGGCGCGGCGATCGACTCCGTCTACCTCCACATCAAGTCCCGCGACATGATGTCGGAGGAGCTGTGGCCGTTGCTCCAGCGCCAGGTCGAGGCGGCGCTCGCCCACTGGGGAAAGCCGGACCGGGGCCTCTGGGAGGTGCGCGGCGAGCTGCGGCACTTCACCTCGTCGAAGGTGATGTGCTGGGTGGCGGCCGACCGCGGCGCCCGGCTCGCGCGCCTGCGGGAGGACGAGGAGACGGCGCGTCGCTGGGAGGCGGCGGCGCACGAGATCCGCGAGGACATCTGCGCGAACGCGGTGGACGGCCGCGGGGTGTTCACCGCCTACTACGGCAGCGACGCGCTCGACGCGTCGTGCCTGCTGATGCCGCTCGTGCGCTTCCTGCCGCCCGACGACGAGCGCCTGCGCGCCACGGTGCTCGCGGTCGCGGATGAGCTGACCGTCGACGGGCTCGTGCTCCGCTACAGGCCGGAGGAGGTCGACGACGGGGTGCCGGGCAGCGAGGGGACGTTCACGATCTGCTCGTTCTGGCTCGTGTCCGCGCTGGCCGAGATCGGCGAGACGCGCCGCGCCCGCGAGCTGTGCGAGAAGATCCTGAACTACGCGAGCCCGCTCGGGCTCTACTCCGAGGAGATCGACCCTCGCAGCGGCCGCCACCTCGGCAACTTCCCGCAGGCCTTCACGCACCTCGCGCTGATCAACGCGGTCATGCACATCATCCGCGCCGAGGAGCAGGAGGACCCGTCGAGGTTCGAGCCCGCGCGGCTGACCGCGTAGCGGGCTACAGCCGCGCGTCCGCCACCATCGCCGCGAACAGCAGCGCCAGGTAGGCGAGCGAGAAGAGGTACAGTCGCAGCGCGGCGCGGCGGTCGGCGGTGCGCCGCAGACGCGTGGCGAGCGCGGTGAAGGCCGAGCCGAGCAGCAGCGCCGCGATCAGGTAGATCTCGTCGAAGACGCCGAAGGCTACCGGCAGCAGCGTCACGCAGACGAGCAGCAGCGTGTAGAGGAGGATCTGCCAGCGCGTCTCCTCCTCGCCCTTGACCACGGGCAGCATCGGCACGCGCGCGCTCGCGTACTCGTCCGCCATCAGCAGCGAGAGCGCCCAGAAGTGCGGGGGCGTCCAGTAGAAGACGATCGCGAACAGGTACAGGGCGGCGCCGTCGATCGTGCCCGTGGTCGCCGCCCACGCGACGAGCGGGGGCATCGCGCCGGCGGCACCGCCGATGACGATGTTCTGCGGCGTGGAGCGCTTGAGCCAGACCGTGTACACGAGCACGTAGCCGAGCAGGCCCGCGAGGGCGAGCGAGGCGGAGAGCAGGTTGATCGTCAGCGCCATCAGCACGAACGACGCGAGGCCGAGCGCCACTCCGAAGCTGAGCGCGGCCGTGGGGGCGATCCGCCCCGCGGGCACGGGACGGTCCGCGGTGCGCTTCATGTGCGCGTCGATGTCGCGGTCGAACCAGTGGTTGATCGCGCCTGCGCCGCCCGCCGACAGCGCGCCGCCGAGGCAGGTGAGGATCACGCGCCCGAGCGACGGCGTGCCCGCGACGAACATGGTCGTCACGGTGGTGAAGAGCAGCAGCGACTGCACGCGCGGCTTGGTCAGCTCGACGTAGTCGGAGATCGACTGCCGCAGGGCAGCCCCGCGCGTGGGCGCATCGAGCATCGACGGGTGGGCGCGGAGGGGCGCTGGAGCGTGCTCGCGCGTGCGCGCGCCGGCTTCCATGGGCTAGGTCCCCGGCGCGACGGGCTGGGCGACGGACCCCGCCGCCCGGCCGCCGGCCGCGACATCGCGGCGGATGTCCTTCATCGGCTCCGCGCTGCGGATCCGCGGGACGACGTCGAAGTTGTTCTCCGGCGGGGGCGAGGTCGTGAACCACTCGAGCGTGTTGGCCTTCCACGGGTCGTTGCCCGCCTTCTGGCCGTGCTTGATGCTCCGGATCAGGTTGATCACGGTGAGGAGCACGCCGGTGGCGAGGATGAACGCCCCGATCGTCGAGACGAGGTTGTAGCCCTCCCAGCCGCTCGTCGAGTAGTAGGTGTAGATGCGCCGCGGCATGCCGGAGGTGCCGGCCGCGTGCTGGACCAGGAAGGTCGTGTTGAAGCCGATGAACATCAGCCAGAACGAGATCTTCCCGAGGGTCTCGTTCATCAACCGGCCGCTCATCTTCGGGAACCAGTAGTAGAGCCCCGCGAACAGGCCGAAGATCGCGCCGCCGAACAGCGTGTAGTGGAAGTGCGCCACGACGAAGTAGGTGTCGTGGAGCTGCCAGTCCACGGGGAAGACCGCGAGCATGATCCCGGAGATCCCGCCGATCACGAACTGCGCCAGGAAGCCGCAGGCGAAGTAGAGCGGCGTCTTGAAGACGAGCGAGCCGCGCCACATGGTCGCGAGCCAGTTGAAGATCTTGATCCCGGTCGGGACGCCGATCGTGAACGAGCTCAGCATGAAGAACGCGAGCACGACGGTGGCGGTCGGCGTCGTGAACATGTGGTGCGCCCACACGAGCATGCCGAGGAAGGCGATCGCGGCGGTGGAGGCGGCGATCGCCTTGTAGCCGAAGATCGGCTTGCGCGAGAACACGGGGATGACCTCGGAGATCATCCCGAACGCGGGCAGCACCATGATGTAGACCTCGGGGTGCCCGAAGAACCAGAAGAGGTGCTGCCAGAGCAGCGGGTCGCCGCCGTTCGCCGGGTTGAAGAAGCCGGTGTCGAGGTGGCGGTCGGTCAGCAGCATCGTGACTCCCGCCGCGACCGCGGGCAGCGCGAGGATCAGCAGGTAGCTGTAGATCAGGATGCTCCAGACGAACAGCGGCATCCGCGCCCAGCCCATGCCCTTCGCGCGCATGTTGTGGATGGTGGCGACGAAGTTCACGGCGCCGACCAGCGAGGAGAGGCCGGTGAGGTGGATCAGGAAGATCCACGCGTCCACGCCGCCGCCGGGGGAGAACGCCTCCTCGGTGAGCGGCGTGTACATGGTCCAGCCCGCGGTCGGCGGGTGGAAGAAGACGCTGACGTAGAAGACGATCCCGCCGAAGAACAGCAGCCAGAACGAGAGCGCGTTGAGGCGCGGGAACGCCATGTCGCGCGCGCCGATCATCAGCGGGACGAAGTAGTTGCCGAAGCCCGCGAGCACCGGCACCACGAAGAGGAAGACCATGGTGGTGCCGTGCATCGTCATCACGGCGTTGTAGGCCTTCGGGGTCAGCAGCGTGTTGGTCGGCACCGCGAGCTGGAGGCGCATCATCAGCGCCTCGACGCCGCCGATGAGGAAGAAGATGAAGGTCGAGTAGAGGTAGAGGATCCCGATCTTCTTGTGGTCCGTGGTGGTCAGCCACTCGAGCCAGCCGCGCGGGCGCTCGCGCAGGCCGTGCAGGACCACCTCCGGGCGCGGGACCGCTGCGATCGGGCGCTCAGCGACGTATTCGGTCGTCGTCACTCTTCAGATACCCCTTCCTACTGGCCGACGCCCGCCTTGCGCTGGGCCGCCAGAGCCTTCTGTGAAGCGAGCAGGTCGTTGCGCTGGCGCTCGAACCAGGCCTTGAACTGGTCGGGCGGGAGCGCCTGGACCTCGGCGCGCATGTCCGCATGGCCCTCGCCGCAGAGCTCGGCGCACTGGCCCTTGAAGATCTGGCCCGCGTACTTGCCCGGGATCTTGAACCAGGTGTAGTTGTCGTGGCCGGGCGTCGCGTCCGCCTTGCCGCCGAGGCGCGGTATCCACCACGAGTGGATGACGTCCGAGGCGTTGAGCTTGAGGATCACGGTCGTGTCCGTGGGCACGACCATGCGGTAGTAGGCGTAGACCGGGCGGTTCTCGGTGAGGCGTGGCTGGTCGACGTAGTCGTAGCGCCAGATGTACTGCTGGCCGTTGACGTCGATGTGGAGCGCCTTGCCGCTCGGCGTCTTGAGCGCGCCGACGGTGGCGAGCTGCACGCCCGAGGCGCCCTGAAGGCCGGTCGGGCTCGAGCTCGGCGGGTTTTTGATGCCGCCGAGGAAGGCGAACGTGATGCCGGCGATCACGAGCACGATCACGGCGGCGGCGACGGTCCAGCCCACCTCGAGCCGGGTGTTGCCGTGGACCTGCGCCGGCTGGGGACCGCGCCTGCGGGCCCGGAACTTGAAGATCGAGTAGAGGAGCAGGCCCTCGACGAGCACGAAGATCACGATGCCCATGCAGAGGACGATCGTGTAGAGCGTGTCGACCTTGTCGGCGTTCGGCGAGCCGCCGGACTCGGGCGAGATCCAGTCGGCGAGGGCGGCGGACGGGCCTATCAGCATGGCGGCGAGCGCCCCCGCGAGGGCGACCGGCAGCCGATGGCGGCGGTGACGGGATTCAGTGGGTCGCAAAGCGCGCGGAACTATACCCGTGCGGCGGTCGAGACAAATTCGTGGCAAATGTCCCAAACCCGCATGGAAAGCGGGCTCGCGCGCCGGCCGCCGCTCAGCGGCCGCCGAAGGCGGGCGGGCGCTTCTCCACGAACGCGCTCACGCCCTCCATGAAGTCCGCGCTGCGCGCGAGCTCGTGCTGGAGCTCCGCCTCGAGCTCGAGCTGCTCCTCGATGCGACCGTAGATTGCGCGGTTGAGCGCCCTCTTGGTGGCGGCGTAGGCGCGGGTCGGACCCGCGGCGAGGGACTCGACGAGCGCGCCGGCCTCCTGCATCAGACGGTCGTCGGGGACCACGCAGTTCACGAGCCCCCACTCGAGCGCCTGCGCCGCGGGGACGCGCTCCCCGAGCAGGGCCATCTCGAACGTGCGCGCCTTGCCCACCGCCGCGGGCACGAGCAGGGTGGAGCCGCCGTCGGGCATCAGGCCGATGTTCACGAACGCGAGCCCGAAGAAGGCCGACTCGGCGGCGAGCACGAGGTCGCAGGCGAGCGCTAGCGAGCAGCCGATGCCGACCGCCGGCCCGTTCACCGCGGCGACGACGGGCTTCTCGAGCGCGCGGATGCCGAGGATGATCGGGTGGTAGCGCTCGTGCAGCACCCCGCGCACGTCCGGCAGCCCGTCGTCGGGATGGGGCTCGAAGCCGCCCTTCAGGTCGGCGCCCGACGAGAAGCCGCGCCCCGCGCCGGTCACGAGCACCGCGCGCACGCCCTCGTCCGAGGCCTCGTGCTCGACCACCTGCCGCAGCTCCTCGCCGAAGCGGGCCGTCCACGCGTTCAGCGTCTCCGGCCGGTTCAGCGTTATGCGCCCCACGGCGCCGGTGCGCTCCCAGGCAACGGTCTCGTAAGCAGCCGCCATCGCTCGTCCTTTCGTCTCGCGGTCCAGCTCCGCGGAACTATCCTCGACCAGTGCTCATCGACGCGATCGACTGGCTGGGGCACTCGGGCTTTCGCGTGCGCGCGGGGCGCGCGAACGTCTACATCGACCCCTACCGGGTGCCGGACGGCGCGCCGCCGGCCGATCTCCTGCTGATCACGCACGGCCACTACGACCACTTCTCGCCCCAGGACGTCGAGCGGCTGTCGACTCGCGACACCTGGGTCGTGGCGCCCGCCTCGGTGGCCGAGCGCCTGAGCGGCAACGTCGTCTCGATCCGCCCCGGCGAGGCGCTCGACGGCGAGCTGGTGCGGGGCGTGCAAGTGGCGGCGGTCGCCGCCTACAACACCTCGAAGCGCGACCGCTCCGGCAACGTGTTCCACCCGCCGGACGCGGGCTTCGTGGGCTACGACCTCAACGTGCGCGGCGAGCGCCTCTACCACGCGGGCGACACCGACGTGATCCCGGAGATGGACGACGTGGCGGGAGTCGACGTCGCGCTCCTGCCGGTGAGCGGCCACTACGTGATGACGGCGGGCGAGGCGGCCGAGGCCGCGCGCCGGATCCAGCCGCGCGTCGCCGTGCCGATGCACTGGGGCGAGCACATCGGCTCGCGCGCGGACGCCGAGGCGTTCGCCGAGCGTGCGCCGGTAGAGGTCCGCATCATGGAGAGGGCGGCTCGCTAGCCGGGCGCGCCGCTGCGGATCGCGGACCCCGGTCGACCGCTCTGGCGGCCCCTTTACGATTCCCCCGGCGGCAAACCCTCTCGCGGCGATGCCCTCGCTGCGCTTCTCGACCAGTGTGATGACGGCACACGTGCTCAACGACGTCGGACCGGCTCTGGAGGCGCGGGCGCTCCAGCGACTCGAGCCGCGGGCGGGCTGATGGCGGACGGAGAGCTGCGCGAGCTCGAGGAGCTCGAGCAGGACGACTACGACGTCGAGGAGACGGAGGAGATCGAGCAGGCGGGAACGCGCCTGCTCTCGGACAAGCGTCGGATCGCGAGCGTCGGGCTCGCGTTCGTCCTGCTCGTCGTCGGGATCTACGTCCTGCTGCCTAAGGTCGCCGGGGTGGGCGGCGCGCTGCACCGCCTCGACGACTCGAGCTGGGTCTGGCTCGGCATCGGGGCCGCGTTCAACGCCTTCTCGTTCGCGGCCTACGCGGTCACCTTCCGGAGCCTGATGACCCGGCGCTCCGACGCGCGCGTCGAGCGGCGGCTCGACCTGCGCGCCTCCTACCACGTCACGATGGCCGGCTTCGCCGCCACGACGCTGTTCTCCGCGGCCGGGGCGGGGGGCATCGCGCTCACGTACTGGGCGCTGCGGAGGGCGGGCATGCCGCGGCGGGAGACGGCCGCCCGGGAGGTGGCGTTCCTGGCGCTGCTCTACACGCTCTACCTGCTTGCGATCGTCGTCTTCGGCGTGCTGCTCTGGACCGGCGTGCTGCCGGGGCCGGCACCGGTCGGCGCGACGATCGTCCCGGCCGGCCTGGCGGCCGGCGCGCTCGCGCTCATCTGCCTGCTCGCGCTGATCCCGCGCGACATCGAGCGGCGCCTCGGGCGCCTGGGCGGGCGCGCACAGGGGTCGGCCCTGCTCTCGCGGGCGCTGGCGGCGCCCGCGACGGTCTCGGCGGGCGTGCGGCTCGCGCTCGCGCACGTGCGCCATCCCCGCAGCGGGGGGATCGCGCTGCTCGGGGCGATCGGCTACTGGGCCGGCGAGGTCGGCATCCTCTGGGCGAGCTTCGAGGCGTTCGGGCAGGGGGTTCCGTTCGCCGTCCTCGTCCAGGGCTTCTTCATCGGCATGGCGGCCAACCTGCTGCCCTCCCCGGCGGCCGGGGTCGGGACGCTCGACGCCGGCCTGATCGGCGCCTTCCTCGTCTTCGACGTCCCGAGCGGGACGGTCTTCCCGGCTGTGCTCGCCTTCCGCCTGGTGGGCTTCTGGCTGCCTATCGTTCCGGGGGTCGTCTCGTACTTCAGGCTGCGCCGCCGGGTCGGCCGTTGGCAGGCCGAGGACCGCGCCCCGGCTACACTATAAAAAGTAAAGCGAGTGACACCGGGGCCCGCGTCCGCGCGGGCCCGGACGACAGCGGAGGAGTCGTGACAGAAGCGCGCATCGAGAACGTGATCATCGTAGGAAGCGGCCCCGCGGGCTACACCGCGGCTCTCTATACCTCGCGCGCGGACCTCGAGCCGCTCGAGTTCGAGGGCTTCCTCTGGGGCGGCCTCCTGCAGCAGACGACCGACGTCGAGAACTACCCGGGCTTCCCGGACGGGATCCTGGGCCCTGAGCTGATGCAGAAGATGCGCGACCAGGCCGAGCGCTTCGGCACGCGCTTCGTCACCGAGGACGTGACGCGCATCGAGCTGTCGAAGGACGGCGGTCTCCACCGCGTCTACGCCGGCGACGCCGAGTACCGCACGCGCGCGCTGATCCTGGCGATGGGCGCCGAGCCGAAGAAGCTGGGCGTGCCGGGCGAGGAGGAGCTCGCGGCGCGCGGGGTCTCCTACTGCGCGACCTGCGACGCGGCGTTCTTCCGCAACCGCCGCACGATCGTCGTCGGCGGCGGCGACACGGCGATGGAGGACGCGATCTTCCTCTCGAAGTTCGCGAGCAAGGTGACGATCGTGCACCGGCGCGACGAGTTCCGCGCGTCCCAGATCATGCTCGACCGCGCCCGCGCGACCGAGAACATCGAGCTGCTCACCCCGTACGTGGTCGAGCGCTTCGAGGACGGGGGCGACGGCCAGCTCGGCCGCGCCGTGCTGCGGAACGTCGAGACGGGGGAGCAGGAGGCGCTCGAGATCGACGGCGCCTTCGTCGCGATCGGGCACCGGCCGAACTCGCAGCTCGTGGAGGGCCAGCTCGAGCTCGACGCAAACGGCTTCGTCCTCACCGAGGGCAACTCGACGCGCACCGGCGTCCCCGGCGTGTTCGCCGCAGGCGACCTCGTGGACCACACCTACCGGCAGGCGGTCACGGCCGCGGGCTCAGGCTGCCAGGCCGCGCTCGACGCCGAGTGGTACCTGCGCGACACGCCCCCCGACGTCGACCGTGTCGAGGCCGGCGCGGAGCGGGCGGCGAGCTCGTAGCACTCGGGGGCGCCCGCCGGCCCTACTCGGCGCCCTCGTTCACGATCTCGATCAGCGCCGTCGCCATGCGCGGGTCGAACTGCGCGCCGGCCTGGGCGCGGATCTCGGCGAGCGCGTCCTCGAGGCTGAGCGCGCGGCGGTACGACGCGGCCGGTGGGGGAGACCTCGCAGCCGACCAGCACGAGCACGCGGCCGTGCCAGCCCTCCTCGCCGCGGCGACGCGGCTCGAGCGTGTCGTGGTCGGTGAGCAGCACGGCGTCGACCCCGGCGCGCTCGGCCGCGCGCGCGATCTGCGGGACGGTCCCGGTTCCGTCCGAGTAGACCGAGTGGACGTGCACGACGCACGTCACGTCGTGGAGTCCCGGCGGGCGCATCGGGCGAGCCTACCCGCCCTCCCGCGCCGGGCGCCCCCGCGCGACCGCGGCGGCCCGTAGGGCCGCTCCCCGCCGCGAGTAGGCTTCGGCGTGACCGAATTCACACCGAGGCATGAGCTACGGCCGGACCGGGGGAGCCGGCCAGGAACGGAGGCTGATCAGCGAATGGCGGCAGGTAACAGCTTCGGCGCGCGCGCGACGCTGCGCGTGGGCGACAACGAGTACGAGATCTTCCGGCTCGACGCGCTCCAGGCGAAGTACGACGTGGCGCGGCTCCCGTACTCCCTGAAGATCCTGCTCGAGAACCTGCTGCGCAACGAGGACGGCGTGGCCGTGACGGCCGAGGACGTCGAGAACCTCGCGCGCTGGATCGCGACCGACGAGCCGAGCAAGGAGATCGCGTTCAGCCCGAGCCGCGTGCTGATGCAGGATTTCACCGGCGTGCCCGCGATCGTCGACCTCGCCGCGATGCGCGACGCCATGGCCGAGCTCGGCGGAGACCCGCAGCGGATCAACCCGCTCGCCCCGGCGGAGCTCGTCATCGACCACTCGATCCAGGTCGACGAGTTCCTCTCGCAGCGATCGTTCCGGCGCAACGCCGAGCTCGAGTTCCAGCGCAACCGCGAGCGCTACGCGTTCCTGCGCTGGGGCCAGACGGCGTTCGACAACTTCGCCGTGGTGCCCCCGAACACGGGCATCTGCCACCAGGTGAACCTCGAGTACCTCGCGCGCGTGGTCTACGTGCGCGACGGCCAGGCGTTCCCCGACACGCTCGTCGGGACCGACTCCCACACGACCATGATCAACGGCCTCGGCGTGCTCGGCTGGGGAGTGGGCGGCATCGAGGCCGAGGCCGCGATGCTCGGCCAGCCGGTGTCGATGCTGATCCCGAACGTGGTGGGCTTCAAGCTCACCGGCGAGCTGCCCGAGGGCGCCACGGCCACCGACCTCGTTCTCACCGTCACCGAGATGCTGCGGGCGAAGGGCGTGGTCGGGAAGTTCGTCGAGTACTACGGCGACGGCCTGCGCAACCTGCCGCTCGCCGACCGCGCCACGATCGGCAACATGTCGCCGGAGTACGGCGCCACCTGCGGCATCTTCCCGGTCGACCGCGAGACGCTGCGCTACCTCGAGCTCACCGGGCGGCCGAAGGAGCTCGTCGACCTCGTCGAGGCCTACACCAAGGAGCAGGGGCTCTTCCACGACGAGAGCAGCGACGAGGCGACCTATTCGGACACCCTCGAGCTCGACCTCTCCACCGTCGAGCCCTCGCTGGCGGGGCCGAAGCGCCCGCAGGACCGGATCCCGCTGCACCGGGCGAAGGAGTCGTTCGAGTCGGCGCTCGCGGAGCTCGTGCCGCCCGACCCGCAGGGCGACGGCACGCTCAACGGCGACTCGCCCGAGGAGGCCTCGGCCGAGTCGTTCCCGGCGAGCGACCCGCCGGCGTCGATGGCAGGCGTGACCTCGGAGGGCGGCCACGAGTCGGCCGCGCCCGGCGCGGCGGCCGTCGCGGCGCCGCGCACGAAGCGGAGCGCCGTGACCGTGACCCTCGACGACGGCACCGAGGTGGAGCTCGACCACGGCAGCGTGGTGATCGCTGCGATCACGAGCTGCACCAACACCTCGAACCCCTCGGTGATGCTCGGCGCCGGCCTGCTCGCGAAGAAGGCCGTCGAGCGCGGGCTCGCGCGCAAGCCGTGGGTCAAGACCTCGCTCGCGCCGGGCTCGAAGGTCGTCACCGAGTACCTCGAGCGGGCCGGGCTCACCCGTTACCTCGAGCAGCTCGACTTCAACCTCGTGGGCTACGGCTGCACGACCTGCATCGGCAACTCGGGGCCGCTGCCCGAGGCGATCTCGAGCGCGATCCAGCAGAACGACCTCGCGGTGGCGTCCGTGCTCTCGGGCAACCGCAACTTCGAGGGCCGCATCCACCCGGACGTCAAGATGAACTACCTCGCGTCGCCGCCGCTCGTCGTCGCGTACGCGCTCGCGGGGCGGATGGACATCGACATCCAGAACGACCCGATCGGGATCGGCTCGGACGGCGAGCCCGTCCACCTCGCCGACATCTGGCCCTCGCAGCGCGAGATCGCCGAGGCGGTGGAGCGCTCGATCGAGTCGGACATGTTCCGCAAGAGCTACGGCGAGGTGTTCACGGGCGACGAGGAGTGGAACTCGCTCCCCGTGCCGACCGGCGACCGCTACGCATGGGACCCGGAGTCGACGTACGTGAAGCACCCGCCCTACTTCGAGGGCATGAGCGCCGAGGCCCCGTCCGAGCTGCCGCACATCCAAGGGGCCCGCTGCCTCGCCCTGCTCGGCGACTCGGTCACGACGGACCACATCTCGCCCGCGGGCGCGATCAAGCCGGACTCGCCGGCGGGCCGCTACCTGATCGAGCGTGGGGTGGAGCGCAAGGACTTCAACTCCTACGGCTCCCGCCGCGGCAACCACGAGGTGATGATGCGCGGCACCTTCGCGAACGTGCGGCTGCGCAACCAGCTCGCGCCGGGCACCGAGGGCGGGTTCACCGTGCACCTGCCGGACGGGCGCGAGACCACGATCTTCGACGCGGCGATGCTCTACGCGGAGGAGGGCGTGCCGCTGTGCGTGCTCGCGGGCAAGGAGTACGGCTCGGGCTCCTCGCGCGACTGGGCCGCGAAGGGACCGCGCCTGCTGGGCGTGCGCTTCGTGATCGCCGAGAGCTACGAGCGCATCCACCGCTCGAACCTGGTGGGGATGGGAGTGCTGCCGCTCCAGTTCCCCGCGGGCGAGAGCGTGCGGTCGCTCGGGCTCACCGGACGCGAGCGCTTCGACCTCGAGCCGCTGACCGAGGGCGCGCGCACGCTGAAGGTCACGGCCACGTCTGACGACGGCGGCGCGGCGGTCGAGTTCGAGGCGACCGTGCGGATCGACACGCCGAACGAGTGGCAGTACTACCGCCACGGCGGGATCCTGCAGTTCGTGCTGCGGCAGCTCGCGTCGCGCGCGTAGGCGAAGCGAGCGACGCGGCCGAGGGCGCGCGGCGCAGCCGCGCGCCCCCCGCGGGCGAGCTAGCGCGCCGGCGCGGCGGCCGGCGCGGCCGGGCGCGGCGCGCGGCCGCCGCGCGGGGTCTCG
>JADGHQ010000109.1 GCA_019683805.1 Thermoleophilaceae bacterium | reverse complement strand
GGGCGGCGGCCTGGGCGCTGCGCGGGGCGGGCGCTGCCGAGGTCGCGGTGTGGAACCGCACGCCGGCGCGCGCCCGGGAGCTCGCGCACGACCTCGGCGTGGCGGTGGCGGAGCGGTCCGACCCGGCCGGGTTCGACGTCCTCGTCAACACCACCTCCGTGGGGCTCGAGCCGGGCGGGGAGCGGGAGGCCCTCGCCGAGCTCGGCCTCGATCGCGCCGAGCCGCCCGCGACGGTCGTGGACCTCGTGTACGGGGAGCATGTCACGCCGGTGTGCGCCTGGGCGGCGCGCGCCGGCGCGCGGGTGGTCGACGGCCTCGAGGTGCTCGTGCGCCAGGGGGCGCTCAGCCTTGAGATCTGGACGGGCAGGCAGGCCCCGCTTGAGACGATGCGCGCGGCCGCGCGTCGAAATCCGGTCCAGCGGAATTGAACATTCGTCCAAATGCCCCGCGGGGCGGCGGTCGGCCCGCCCTGGGGCTGCCGATAGGGGTGGACGATGGTCCTGCCGCGTCCCGCACTCCTCGCCATCCTCGGCTTCCTGCTGATCGGGGCGACCTTCCTCGCCACCCACCGCGGCTCGAGCGACTCGGGGGGCGAGGCGGCGACCGCCGTGGCAAAGCAGCCGGCGCAGAGGCCGGCGACGCACAGGACGGCGGCGGCGAAGCCGGCGACCGGCGCGAGCAAGGCTCGTGACCGCCGTGCCCCGGCCCGGAAGGCTCCCGCGCGGGACACCCGCGCGTCGAGCGGAATGCCGCTCGGGGTCGCCCGGGCGCTCGCGCGGCACAGGGTCGTCGTGCTCCTGCTCCGCTCGAGCGGTGCGGACGACGACGCGACCGCCGCCGCCGTGCGCCGGCTCGAGGGCACGAGCCGCAGCAGGGTCGCGGTGTTCAGCGGCAAGCTCTCCGACCTCGCCGACTACCGGCGGATCGTCGAAGGTCTCGACATCTCGCAGGCGCCGTCGACCGTCGTGGTGGGCCGCGACAGGAAGGCGCGCCTACTCGAAGGATTCGTCGACTTCGGGTCACTCCGCCAGGTGGTGGCGGACGTGGCTCGATGAGCGACGGCGGTCCCCGTCTGTACCCGGTGCCGGGAGTTGCCGAGGCTGAGCTCGAGGCGGTCGAAGCCGCCGCGCCGGACGGCCGGCCGTCGCTGAGCGACGACGACGCGCCGCTCGGCGAGGTGACGCCCCTGGGAGACGGCGACGCCCGGCTGGCCGACGACGACGCCGACGGCGGCGCGCCTCCGTCGAGCGACGGCGTCACGCCCCCGCGCGAGCGCGGGAGGCGCGGGCGCTTCATCTCCGACGTCATCGTGGAGCTGGGCTTTTTGCCGAAGGAGCGCGTGGACGCGGCGGTCGAGGAGGCGCGCACCTCGGGGCGCACCCCCGAGCAGGTGCTGCTCGAGGCGGGCGCGCTCACCTCCGACCAGCTCGCGCGCGCGACGGCGGAGCGCTTCGGGCTCGACCACGTCGACCTGACGCTCTACAGGCCGGACCTGGGCGCGCTGAACCTCGTGTCCGCCCAGGCCGCGCGGCGCTACAACGCGGTCCCGATCGGCTTCGACGGCGGAACGCTGCTCGTCGCGATGGCGGACCCCTCGAACGTCCTCGCGCTCGACGACCTGAAGCTCCTCACCAAGCACGAGATCAGGCCGGTCGTCGCCTCCTCGGAGGACATCCAGTCGCTGATCGGGCGCATGAACCGCCTCGACGACGCGGTCGCGGAGGCGATCGAGGAGGACGCTTCCGAGGACCTCGCGCTCGTCTCCGAGATCCGCGAGTCGGCGGACGACGCGCCCGTCATCAAGCTCGTCAACTCGGTCTTCGCCCAGGCGATCGAGGAGGGCGCCTCGGACATTCACTTCGAGCCCGACGGACGCGACATGCGCGTCCGCTTCCGCGTGGACGGCGTCCTGTCCGAGTCGACGACGATCCCGCGGCGGATGGTGGCCGGCGTGATCTCGCGCGTGAAGATCATGGCCAACCTCGACATCGCCGAGCGGCGCGTGCCGCAGGACGGGCGCGTGTCGCTGAACGTCGAGGGCCACGCGGTCGACCTGCGCGTCGTCACCCTGCCGTCCGTCAACGGAGAGGGGATCGTGGTGCGCGTCCTCGACAAGGAGCAGGTGCTGCTCACGCTCGACATGCTCGGGATGCGCGACGAGGCGCGCGAGCGCTTCGAGGCGGGCTTCCGGCAGTCCTACGGCGCTGTGCTCGTGACCGGCCCGACGGGCTCCGGCAAGTCGACCACGCTGTACGCCGCCCTCAACGCGATCAACGACGTTCAGAAGAACATCATCACGATCGAGGATCCGGTCGAGTACCAGCTCGAGGGCATCAACCAGGTGCAGGTCAACCTGAAGGCGGGGCTCACCTTCGCCACCGGCCTGCGGGCGATGCTCCGCGCCGACCCGGACGTGATCATGGTGGGCGAGATCCGCGACGCCGAGACCGCGCGCATCGCGATCGAGTCCGCCCTCACCGGCCACCTCGTCCTCTCGACGCTCCACACCAACGACGCCCCATCGGCGATCACGCGGCTCACCGAGATGGGCATCGAGCCGTTCCTCACCGCCTCGGCCGTGGACGTCGTGCTCGCCCAGCGCCTGGCGCGCACGCTCTGCAAGCACTGCAAGGAGCGCACGGTGCTGACGGTGGAGTCGCTGCGCGCCGCCGGGTTCGACGCGGCGTTCGACATCGAGGCCTACGAGCCCAAGGGCTGCGCCCGCTGCAACCACACGGGCTACAGGGGCCGGATCGGCCTCTACGAGGTGATGACCGTCTCCGAGGAGATCCGCGAGCTCACGATCGAGCGCGCATCTGCCGATGAGATACGCAAGGTCGCGGTCGAGCAGGGCATGCGCGCCCTGCGGGCCGACGGCCTCGAGAAGGTCCGACTGGGGCTCACGTCGATAGCCGAGGTTGCACGGGTCACGTGAGCGGGAGCTCCTGCCGATAGAGGGACCCATGAGCTTCGACTTCGCCGACGTCGTGATCGACACCCTGGAGATGAAGGCCTCCGACCTTCATCTCACGGCTGGCTCGCCGCCCATGGTGCGCCAGCGCGGCCGCCTCACGCCCCTGAACTACCCGCCGCTCACCCCGCAGGAGACGCGCGAGGTCGTCTACTCGATCCTCACGAACGAGCAGCGCAAGAGGCTCGAGACCGACTGGCAGCTCGACTTCGCGTACGCGGTGCCGGGGAAGGCGCGCTTCCGCGTGAACGTGTACTTCCAGCGCGCCGCGATCAGCGCCGCCTTCCGCGTGATCCCGGACGAGATGCCCGCGCTCGGCGAGCTCGGGCTGCCGCCGGTGCTCGCTGACTTCACGCGCAAGCCGCGCGGCTTCGTGCTCGTGACGGGCCCGACGGGCTCCGGCAAGTCGACCACGCTGGCCGCGATGCTCGACAAGATCAACAGCGAGCGCAGCGAGCACATCCTCACGATCGAGGACCCGATCGAGTTCCTCCACCGCCACAAGCGCTGCATCGTCAACCAGCGCGAGCTCGGCGGCGACGCGCAGAGCTTCGCGCTCGCCCTGAAGGCGGCGCTGCGCCAGGACCCCGACGTGATCCTCGTGGGCGAGATGCGCGACCTCGAGACGATCTCGACCGCCCTGACCGCGGCGGAGACCGGTCACCTCGTGTTCGCGACGCTGCATACGCAGGACACGGCGCAGACCGTCGACCGTATCGTCGACGTCTTCCCGCCCGCGCAGCAGCAGCAGGTGCGGGTGCAGCTCTCGGTGTCGCTGCAGGGGATCGTGACGCAGCAGCTCCTGCCGACCGCCGACGGTCAGGGGCGGGTCGTGGCGGCGGAGGTGCTCGTGCCCACGCCCGCGGTGCGCAACCTCATCCGCGAGGGCAAGACGCACCAGATCTACTCGGCGCTCCAGACCGGCGGCGCCCACGGAATGCAGACGATGGAGGCGGCCCTGGCCGACCTCGTCCGCCAGGGGAAGATCACGCGCGAGCTCGCCGAGTCGCGCTCCTCGGCGCCGGACGAGCTGCGCCGACTGATGGGCATGCCGAGGGCCGCGTAGGGCGATGGCCACGTTTGCGTTCAAGGCGCTCGACCTCGCCGGCGCGTCGACGAGCGGCGAGATCGACGGCGAGAGCAAGCAGGCGGTCGCGGCGTCCCTGCGCCAGAAGGGCCTGATCGTCCTCGACATCGAGGAGCGAAAGAGCGCCGACGTCGGCGATCTCCTCGACCGCTTCAAGAGGGTCAAGCCGCACGACCTCACGGTCGCGACCCGCCAGCTCGCGACGATGATCTCGTCGGGCATGTCGCTGCTGCGGGCGCTGTACGTGCTCGAGGACCAGACCCAGAGCGAGAAGCTGCGCGAGGCGCTCGCCTCGGTCCGCAAGGACGTGGAGGCGGGGATCGCGTTCTCGGACGCGCTGGCGCGCCACCCGGATATCTTCAACGAGCTCTACGTGGCGATGGTCGCCGCGGGCGAGACGGGCGGCATCCTCGAGGAGACGCTGCACCGGGTCGCCGACCAGCTCGAGAAGGACGACTCGCTGCGGCGCCAGATCAAGTCGGCGATGATGTACCCGTCGCTGATCGGCGGGTTCGCGATCCTCGTCCTGATCGCGCTCGTCGCCTTCCTCGTGCCGGTGTTCGAGAAGGTCTTCAAGGACTTCGGCGGCGACCTGCCCCCGGTCACGAAGGTGACGGTGGGGCTGTCGCACTTCATCACCGGTCGCTGGTACCTCGCGATCGCCCTCAGCATGGGCGCGGTGTACGCGTTCCGGCGCTGGAAGCGGACCGAGCGCGGTCGCTACCAGTGGGACCGCTTCAAGCTGAAGATCCCGTGGAAGATCGGCGACATCGTGCAGAAGGTCGCGCTCGCGCGCTTCTCGCGCACCTACTCGGCGCTCGTGTCCGCGGGCGTCCCGATGCTCCAGGCGATCGAGATCACCGGGCGCACGTCCGGCAACAAGATCATCGAGGAGGCGATGGAGGCGGTGCGCGAGTCCGTCAAGGGCGGCGGCACGATCTCCGCGCCGATGCGCAACGCGCCGGAGGCGTTCCCGGTGATGGTCACCCAGATGATCGCGGTGGGCGAGGAGACCGGCGCCCTCGACGCGATGCTGACGAAGATCGCCGACTTCTACGAGGACGAGGTCAACGCGGCGGTCAAGGCCCTCACCTCGATCCTCGAGCCGATCATGATCGTCTTCGTCGGCATGATGGTGGGCTTCATCGTCGTGTCGATGTACCTGCCGCTGTTCAAGGTGTACGACCAGATCAGGTAGGGG
>JADGHQ010000006.1 GCA_019683805.1 Thermoleophilaceae bacterium | reverse complement strand
ACGCTGCGCGCGTTGCTCATAGGCTGCGGCTGTAGCGCGCTTATCGCCTGCGGTGTATCTGCGGCGGTTGCGAGCTTCGTGCTCGAGCGCGGCCCCGCCGGACCGCCCGGCCCGCAGGGAGAGGTAGGGCCGCGAGGGCCGATGGGCGAAGCCGGCCCTGTCGGCAAGCGCGGCCCGCGCGGGCCGCGGGGGCCGGAGGGGCCCGCGGGAGAGGCCGACGCGGAGTCGGTGATGCAGGCGATCGAGGACGACCCGGATAAGGTGCGAGAGATCGTCAACGACGGCGGCCCGACGACCAACGACATCTGCGACGAGTTCTTCTACAGCGGCAACGAAACGCTCCGGGACATCTGGTTGAGCGCCTGCTGACGCGCAGCTAGCTCGCCGGCGTCGCTGAGCACCGCCTGCCGTGGCCGCGAGGCGAACAATTGCACCGAAGCTGAAGGCAAGGAACAGGGCGAGCGCGATCATGCCCGTCTGCCACTGAGCAGCGCGACTCGCCGTGACGCGACCGTTGCGCAACCCTCCGTCGCACCACCCGCGGTGAAACATGACGCGCAGGCTGCTCGTCGACGGGATGAACGTGATCGGGTCGCGGCCCGACGGCTGGTGGCGCGACCGCACGGGCGCGATGCGCGCGCTGGTGGAGCTGCTCGACCGCTACGCAGAGCAGGCGGGCGCGGAGGTCAGGGTCGTCTTCGACGGGCGCCCGCGCGAGCTCGGCCCGGCGCGCACGCGGGTGGACTTCGCGCAGCGCCGCGGGCCGAACGCCGCCGACGACGAGATCGCAGCCCTCGTCGAGGCGGACCCCGACCCCGGCTCGCTTGCGGTGGTGACCTCCGACCAGCGCCTCGCCGAGCGCGTCCGCGGGCGCGGCGCGGAGGCGATCGGCGCGGGCGCCTTCAGGCGCGCGCTCGACGAGCTCTAGCCGGACCGGCGCGGGCCGCGCGGCGGCGCGCCACGTTTCCGAACGCCGCCCGGGCGGGCACAAGCGTGATCGCCGAGACGATCTCCGGGCGGCTCGGCCGGACGACAGGAGGGACATGGACACCTGGGACATCAGCTCGCTCGACGTCCAGCCGCACCATCCCGAGGTGCTGCGCAGCGACGACGAGGTGCGCGTGATCGCGATCAACCTGCCCGCGGGCGAGGTGCTCCGCGAGCACCGCGTCCACGAGCGCGCCTACGTCGTGGTGGTCGCGGGCGAGATCGAGTTCGAGCAGGACGGCCGCAGCGAGTCGGGCGGGCCGGGGCTCGTCGCGCACTTCCCCGCCGGCGAGGACCACGCGGTGCGCGCGAAGAGCGACGCCCGCGTCGTGCTGCTGCTCGCGCCCTGGCCGGGCGAGGGCCACCCGAGCCTGCGCGAGCGGCCCGCCCCCTGACGGGCCCGCCCGCGGCCCGGCGGACCGCTTGACATAATCGGCCTCGATGGACCCCTCGCGCAAGCGCCGGATCCGGCTCGGCGTCGCGCTCTGCGCGGCCGTGCTGCTGGCCGGCGCGCTGATGTACACGAGCTTCGGCGCGTCGACCAAGACCGAGTCGCCCTCGAAGCTGCTCACATCCGCCGAGCCCGGCCGCTCCTACGAGGTCACCGGGAAGGTCGTCGACGGCTCGATCAAGCGCGAGGGCACGAGGCTCCGCTTCGCGATCCGCGACCGTGACGGCACGGCGCAGATCCCCGTTGTCTACACCGGCACCGTGCCCGACCCCTTCCGCGAGGGGCGCGAGGTGATCGTCTCGGGCAAGGTGGAGAACGGCGTGCTGATCGGCGAGCGCGACTCGCTCGTGACCAAGTGCCCGTCCAAGTTCACCAAGGCGCCGGCGAAGTCATGACGGTCGAGGCGGCGAAGACGCCCGCCTGATGGACACGCTCGGCACCGCCTGCCTCGTCGTCGCCCTGCTCACCGCGGTCTACTCGGCGGGCGCGGCGCTCTACGGCGCGCGCACGGGCCGCCACGAGTTCGTCACCTCGGCGCGCCGCGCGTTCTACTGCCTCGCCGGCCTCGCGATCCTCGCCACCGCGCTGATCGAGTCGCGCTACCTCGCCTCCGACTTCCGCTACGAGCTCGTCGCCCAGAACTCCTCGACCAGCCTCCCGACCTTCTACAAGCTCGCCGCCCTCTGGTCGAGCCAGGCCGGCTCGCTGCTCTTCTGGGTGCTCGTGCTCTCGATCTTCTCGAGCGTGGTGCTGCACGTCACGCGCCGCGCGCACCGCGAGATCGTGCCCTACGCGACCGCCGTGCTCGCGGGCATCGCCGGCTTCTTCGTGTTCCTGATGCTCGCCTACGCGAGCCCCTTCGCGACGCTCGCCGACCCGCCTGCCGAGGGCAACGGCCTCGAGCCGCTGCTGCGCAACCCGGCGATGATGTTCCACCCGCCGATGCTCTACTCGGGCTACGTCGGCTTCTCGATCCCGTTCGCGTTCGCGATCGGCGCGCTCGTCACCCGCCGCACGGGCGCGGACTGGATCCGCTCGACGCGCCGTTTCGCGCTGATCGCGTGGACCTTCCTCGGCACCGGCATCCTGCTCGGCGCGCTCTGGTCCTACTCGGAGCTCGGCTGGGGCGGCTACTGGGCCTGGGACCCGGTCGAGAACGCGGCGCTGATGCCGTGGCTCACCGGCACCGCGTTCCTGCACTCGATCATGGTCCAGGAGAAGCGCGGCATGCTGCGGCGCTGGAACCTCGCGCTGATCGTCGGCACCTTCGTGCTGTCGCTGCTCGGCACCTTCCTCGTGCGCTCGGGGGTGCTCAACTCGATCCACGCCTTCGGCGCCTCGACGCTCGGGGTCCCGTTCCTCATCTTCGTGGCGGTGGTGCTGCTCGGCTCGGTCGGCCTGCTGGTGACGCGGCTCGACGACTTCAAGTCGAGCGCGCGGATCGACTCGCTGCTCTCGCGCGAGGCCTTCTTCCTGCTCAACAACCTCGCGCTCGTCGGGCTCTGCTTCGTCACCTTCTGGGGTACCTGGTTCCCGCTCATCTCGAAGGCCGTGACCGGCAACGAGTCGAGCGTCGGCCCGCCCTGGTTCGACCGCTACACGATGCCGCTCGGGCTCGTGCTCGTGGCGCTCATCGGCATCGGCCCGCTCCTCGCCTGGCGGCGCGTCACCACGCGCGCGGCGCTGCGGGCGTTCGCGGCGCCGCTCGCCGTGGCCGGCGGCGCGCTCGTGCTGCTGCTCGCGCTCACCGACGCCGCCGAGAGCACGAGCTCGCTCGCGCTGTTCGTGCTCGCCGCGTTCGTGCTCGCGGCGGTGGGGCAGGAGTTCTGGCGCGGCGCAGGGGCGCGCCGGGTGCTCGCCCGCGAGCCGCGCCCGCTGGCGATGCTGCGCCTCGTGGGGCGCAACCGCCGCCGCTACGGCGGCTACATCGTGCACGCCGGCATCGCGCTCGTGCTCGTGGGGGTGGCGGGCTCCTCGGCCTTCGCCAAGCACGAGGACGTGCGCCTGGCGGCCGGCCAGACCGCGCGCGTCGGCGGGTACGAGGTGACCTACGTCCGGCCCACGGCCGGCGTGGCGAGCGACCGCGCCGGCACCGGCGCGCCGATCACCCTGGGGGCGCTGCTGAGGGTGAGGAAGGGCGACCGGGTCTTCTACGAGCACCCCTCGCGCAACTACTACCCGTCCCAGGACTTCTCGCAGGGCGGCCCCTTCGGCCGCTTCTTCGAGGGCGAGGCGAACAGCGAGGTGGCGACGAAGTGGGGGCTCACGCACAACTTCTGGGCGGCCGTCACGCCGGACACCTCGAACCTGATGGGGCCGATCAGGGTGGCGAACCGCAGGTTCGCGGACGCGAGCCCGGACGTCCAGGGCGTGATCCTCGCCGCGATCGCCCAGAGCTACGCGAAGAGCCCGCCGCCCGCGACCTTCCGCCTGATCGTCTCGCCGATGGTGTCGTGGATCTGGCTCGGCGGGCTGATCGCGATCGCGGGCGCGCTCACGGCCGGCTGGCCCTCCCCGGACGCGCGCCGGCGGCGGGTCAGGAGCCTCTACGCGGCCCGGCTCGGCCGCGACCTCTCGCGCGCGTAGCTTGGAGGTCGCGCTCGCAATCGTCGTGCTCGCCCTGGTGGTGGCGATCGTCGTCGCCGCGCCGCTCCGGCGCGGGGCGGAGCCCGACCGCCGCGAGGACGAGCGGCGCGCCGCGCTCGAGGCCGCGAAGGAGGCGAAGTACCGGGAGATCCGCGACGCCGACCTCGACTTCCGCATGGGCAAGCTCTCCGCCGCCGACCACCGCGCCATCGACCGCGAGCTGCGCGCGCAGGCGATCGAGATCCTGCGCGAGCTCGACGCGCTCGACGAGCGCCCGGACGGCGGGCAAGGGCCGGCGGAAGGCGGCCCGCGGGGCGGCGGCGGCGAGCGCGGGGCCGCCGGCGGCTAAGCTCTCCGCATGCTCGTCGGCATCCTCAGCGCGCTGCAGGTCTTCGTCGCGATCGTCCTGATCATGCTGATCCTGATGCACTCCGGCAAGGACGCCGGTCTCTCCGGCGCCTTCGGCGTGGGCACGGGCGCCGGCCCCTTCGGCGGCGGCTCGCTCGTCGAGCGCAACCTCGACCGCTGGACGATCTTCTTCGCGATCGTGTTCGTCGTGAACGTGATCGTGCTGCTCAAGATCGACTGACCGGCCGCGCCGCGGCGGCCGGGCGCCGCCTTCAGGCAGTGAAGCGCAGCGACGCCGCGCGCAGCGCCGGCGCCACCACCCCGTGCGCGAAGCGGCGGCCGTAGAACTCGCCCTCGCTCCAGAGGACGGTTCGCGCGGTGAGCGCCTGCGCGCGCTCGAGCACGCCGAGCACGCTGTCGGTGAAGCGCAGGTCGGCGAGCGGGCGCGTCACGCGCCCGTCCTCGATCAGGAACGTGCCGTCGCGCGTCACGCCCGTGATCAACGTCTCCTTCGGGCGCAGCGCGTTCGTGTACCAGAAGCGGGTCACGTAGACGCCGCGCTCGATCGGGCTGCAGAGCTCGGCCTCGTCCGCGGCCCCGCCGCCGACCAGCACGAGGTTCGTGGGCGCGGGCCCGTGCGGGCTACCGCCCGGCGCGAGCGCGTGCCCCGTCGAGCGGGCGCCGTCGCCGAGCAGCGCGGCGCTGCGGGTGTCGTGGACGATCCGGTGCGCCACGCCGTCCTGGATCAGCGGCAGCGGCGCCTTGGGCACCCCCTCGAAGTCGTAGGAGCGCGGCAGCGTCGAGCCGTAGCGCGGCGAGTCCGAGAGGTTGATGCACGGCGCCGCGACACGGGTGCCGAGCCGGCCGTTGAGGGCGCTCTGCTCCTCGGCGTACGCGAGCCCGTTGAACGCCAGGTGACCGAGCCACGACACGAGCTCGGCCGTGGCCGGCGCCTCGAGCACGACCGGGTACTCCCCGGGCGGGAGGCGCACCGGCTCCCCTTCGACCGCGGCCTTGGCGGCGGCCCTGAGCGCCACGGCGCGCGGGTCGACGGCGTCGATCCCGGCGCCCGCCGCCGACGCGTAGCCGCTGCGCCCGCCGGGGGCGATGCAGACGACCTTCATGTACGCGTCGGTCACGCGGTCGCTCGCGCGCACGCCGGCGGTGGAGGCGATCGCGGTCGTCACGTCGCCCGCGCTCCAGACGCCGTGGGCCTCGACGCCGTGCCCGGCGGCCGCGTCGAACGCGGCCCTGAGCGCCGCGCCGCCCACGCCGGGGTCGAGCGCGGCGGTGCGCAGGTCGAAGCCGTCGTGGGGGCGCGCCGGCGCGGGCGCGGGGAAGCCCGGGTACTCGCCCGTCCCGCGGACGCGGGCGGTGGCCTCGGCCGCCGCCTCGGCGGCGCGCGCGCACTCGGCCAGCGACTCGGGGTCGGTGCGGTTCGTGCTCGCGCTGCCAAGGTGCCCGTCGCGCAGCGCGGTGAGCTCCACGGTCACGTCGTCGATCGCCGTCGACTGCGTCGGGCGGGAGCGCGCGAACCTCAGGAGCAGCGAGCGCTCCGCGATCACGGTCGCCTGCGCGCCGTCGCCCGGCGACATCGCCTTGAGCGCGCGCTCGGCGAGCTGCAGCGGGCTCTCGCTCACGCGATCCCCACCTGCACGTCGCGGAAGCGCGCCGGCGCGGTCCCGTGCGAGACGTGCATCGACTGCCCGGGCTCGCCCTTGCCGCAGTTCAGCACGCCCCAGAGCCGCCACTCCGACTCCGAGCAGACCGCATCGAGGCTGCCCCAGAACTCGGGCGTGACCCCCGCGTAGCTCGGGTTGCGCAGCATCCGCCTGCGCTCGCCGTCGACGATCTCCCAGGCGATCTCGGTGCCGAACTGGAACTGCAGCCGCCGCTGGTCGATCGACCACGAGCGGTTCGTCTCCATGTAGATGCCGCGCTCGGTGGACGCGATCAGGTCCTCGAGCGAGCCGGCGTCGCCGGGCTCGAGGTTCACGTTCGTCATGCGCACGATCGGCTGGCGCGCGAAGCCCTCGGCGCGCGCGGCGCCGCCGGAGCGCTCGAGGCCGATCTCGCCCGCCGTCTCGCGCGAGGAGAGGAAGCCCTGGAGCACCCCTGCGCGCACGATCGGCACGCGGTGCGCGGCGACGCCCTCGTCGTCCCAGGCGTACGTGCCGAGGCCGGTGGGGGAGGTGGCGTCGGCCGTCACGTTCATGAGCTCCGAGCCGTAGCGGAGCCTGCCGAGGTCCTCCACCCGCACCCAGCTCGTCCCGGCGTACGACGCCTCCATGCCGAGCACCCGGTCGAGCTCGACCGCGTGGCCGACCGACTCGTGGAGCTGCAGCGCGACCTGCTCGCCGTCGAGGATCAGCGTCGTGCGCTGCGACGGGCAGGCTGGCGCGCTGAGCAGCGCGACCGCCTCCTCCGCGACGCGCGGCGCGTGCGCGACGAGGGCGAGCTCCTCGAAGTGCTCGTAGCCGCGCTGGGCGACGTCGCCGCGGAACGACGCGGGGTAGGAGCGGACCTGCGACTCGCTCCCCTCGACGGCCGTGGCGACGATTCCGCCGCCGCACTCGACGATCGTCTGGTCGCAGCAGCCGCCCTCGGTCGAGGCGAACGAGCGCAGCTCGCGGAAGGCGAGGAAGTGGGCGCTCGTCACGGCGAGGCGCGGGTCCCCGCGTAGCGCCTCGTCGGCTGCGAGCAGGAGCGACAGCTTGTCCTCGAGCGGCACCTCGAACGGGTCGCGCGCGCATCTCGCGGCGTAGCTGCCGCGCGCCGGCTCCTCGGGCGCGAGCGGGGCCGCCGCCGGGGGCGCGGGCTGCGCCTCCGCCAGCGCGATCGCCCGCGCGAGCGCGTCCTCGGCCGCGGCGCGGTCGCTGCCGCGCGCGGCCGCGAAGCCCCAGGCGCCGCGGATGCGCACGCGCACCCCGAAGCCCTCCTGCTGCTCGCGATGCAGCTCGTGCAGCCGGCCGTTGCGCACGGAGATCGCCTCGTGGGCCGAGCCGACGTGCCGCGCGTCGGCGTAGTCGACGCGGCCCGCGGCGGCGTCCATCAGCTCCGACAAGAGCTCCTTCATCGGCGCGGCAGGCTATCGCGCCGCACCCGCTGGGCGCCTGTGGCGCCCGTGCCGCGGTCGGGGTTAGGATCGCCTCAGGCTCCCGTCGCGGGACCGGACTCGCATGCACCCTTTCGCGCGGCTCGCTCCACGCACTGCCGGTACGCGGGCCGCCGTCGTCGGCCTGCTGCTCGCCCTGGTCTTCGCGCTGCGCGTGGCGGGCGTCAGCGAGCCCGGCCTGCTGTTCGTCGTCGCGGTCCTCGTCGCAGCATGGTGGCTCGGCCCCTGGGGAGGCGCGGGGGCGGCGCTCGCCTCGGCCGGCCTCTACGCGGCCGCGCGCGCGATCCGCGACACGGGCGACTCGCTCTCGATCGTCGGCGGCTCCCTGGTCCGCCTCGTGGTACTCGCGGCGGTGGGTTACGTGGTCGGCTGGCTCTTCGAGGAGCGCGCCAGGCTAGCCGTGCGCGTCGAGGCCCAGGAGCGCGAGCTCGAGGAGCTGCGCGAGGTGCAGACCGCGCTCGCGCCGTCAGAGGCCCCGCGGCGGCCGGCGCTGAGACTGGCGAGCTGCTACGTGCCGGCGCGCTCGGGCGGCTCGGGCGACTTCTACCTCGTCGCGCCGGCGCCCCGCGATGCCACGCTGATCGTGGTCGGGGACGTCGCCGGGCACGGGCTCGAGGCCGCCAAGCGCGCGGCGTTCGTCCGGGCGACGCTCGCGACCGCGGCGCCCTACGTCGACGACCCGTGCCGTCTGCTCGAGCTCGCCAACACCGCGCTGCTCGAGCGCGTGCAGGTCGGCGAGGAGCTCGTGACCGCAGCGTGCATGGTCTTCTCGCCCGGCGACCGGACGCTGCGCTGGGCGCTCGCCGGTCACCCTCCGCCGCTGTGGCTCGACTGCGGGACGCAGCTCAACTGCATGCGGCCGGCGTTCCCCCTCGGGATGGGGTGGGATATCGAGTGCGAGGGGCGTGCGCAGCCCGTGGAGCCCGGCAGAGGCCTCGTGGTCTACACCGACGGGCTGAGCGAGGCGCGGCGCCCGGGCGGCGAGCTGTTCGGCACCGACCGCATCCGGGCGCTGCTCGGGGACCTGCGCGGGGAGCCGCCCGAGCGCGTGGTGGACACCCTGCGGGCGGCCGCCGAGGAGTTCTCGGGCGGCCGCCTGCCTGACGATCTGTGCATGGTCGCCTTGAGGGTGACCTGAGATCCCGCGCCGGGGCTACTCGTCGTCGGACGAGTCGTCGCCCGGGTCGTCGCCCGAGTCGTAGCTCCAGTCGTCGCCGCTGTCGTCGTCGGCGGGGTCGTCGGCGCCGTCGTCGGCGAGGTCGTCGTCGCCCGCTTCGTCGTCGGCGACCGCGGGATCGTCGTCATCGCCGTCTCGGACCCCGTCGTCGTCGGTGTCCGGGTTGCGCGGGTCGAGGCCCTGCTTCGCCTCGTCCCCGTCGTCGATCCCGTCGCGGTCGGTGTCGGCCCTGCGCGGGTCGAGGCCCTGCTTCACCTCGGCGCCGTCCTTGATGCCGTCGCGGTCGGTGTCAGGGCGCCTCGGATCGGTCTTGCGCGCGTACTCGTGCGCGTTGTCGAGACCGTCGCGGTCCGGGTCGCGCCGCGCCTGCTTGACGCGCAGCGAAAGGCCGTGGCGCTTCTCCCAGCGGTCGGGGAGCGAGTCGTGGTTGCGGTCGCCGCGGTCGCGGGCGGGGTGCGGCTTGGCGCTCGCAGCGGCGGGGAGCGCGAGCGCGGCGACCACGCTCAGCGCGCCCGCGACGATCCTCGTCTTCGTCATCCTGGCTTTTCCTCTGCTTCGCCCTCTGGAGGCGGGAAGCGGTCGTCTCAGGTGTGGGTACAGACCGATCCCGGATCGGCTGCCGGGGCGCGACCCATTAGGCGCGGCGCGCGCGTCTGGACCCGTATCCGAGCGGCCGTCGTCCGCGTTCGGGCCGCGCCGGATCGGGTAGGTGCTACCGACGCGCTCAGCGGCCGGCCCCGGATGCCGCTCGGCCGCGCTTGGATCAGGCTCTGTCCATGCCCAGGCCACAGATGCCGCCCGACCTCTTCCCGCCGCTCGCCGAGTCGCTCCTCGACACCCCTGTGCGCGAGCTGATGACGCCCGGGGTGGTGGTTGTCTCCGAGAACGCCTCGCTCGGCGTGACCTTCGCGGCGATGGCCTCGCACGCCGTCAACGCGGTGCTCGTGCTGGGCGCGCAGCACGGGCGCCCGCTCGGGTGGGTCACGGCGCGCGGGCTGCTGGCGTGGCTGTCGGAGGACCACCGCCTGGTGGCGGCGCGCGAGGCGATCACCGAGTCGGTCAAGCGGATCCCGCCGAGCGCGACCGCTCAGGAGGCCGCCTCGGCGCTGTCGGAGACGGGCGTCACGCACCTGCTCGTCTGCCCAGGCGCGGACGCGGAGCCGGAGGGTGTGGTGTCGGCCGCGAACCTCGTGGCGCTCTGCGCCGCTAGGGGGGGGTGAAGCGGGAGCCCCGCCTCGCGGTGGGCCCGCCCGGCGGGCCGGCTCCGCCGCCCGGCCGTAGAAGAGCCCCGCGATCGCGGGGCATCTCGCGCGGCAGGCTCATGAGCCGCCCCAGTGCGCCCAGGGAGACTCGAACTCCCACGGACCTTACGGTCCACAAGGCCCTCAACCTTGCGCGTCTACCAATTCCGCCACAGGCGCAAGCGGTGGCGAGTATAGAGCCATCGGCGCGCTTGACAACCCCTCGAGTGGAAGTCGTCCGCGGGGACCGCTAGCCTACGAACACATGTTCGCTTCCCCCGCTCGCAAGGGCAGGGCCGTCCCGACCACGGAGAGACGATGGACCTGAAGCTGACCAAGCGCCAGCAGGAGATCTTCGACTTCATCAAGCGGTATTCAGCAAAGCACGGATATCCGCCAACCGTGCGGGACATCGGCAGGGCGATCGGGCTCACGTCCTCGTCCACGGTGCACGCGCATCTGTCGAACCTGGAGAAGCTCGGGCTGATCCGGCGCGATCCGACGAAGCCGCGCGCGCTCGAGCTGCTCGCGAAGGCGAAGGACGCGGTCGCCGGCGGTCGCGGGCTGCCGCTGGTGGGGCGCGTCGCCGCCGGCGCGCCGATCCTGGCGGAAGAGAACATCGAGGACCACGTCGAGGTTCCGGACGCGCTCGGCGGCGACGAGGCGGACTACCTGCTGCGCGTCTCGGGCGACTCGATGAAGGACGCCGGGATCCTCGAGGGGGACTACGTAGTCGTCCGCCAGCAGCAGACGGCGAACGACGGCGAGATCGTCGTCGCGCTGGTGGGAGAGGAGGCGACTGTGAAGCGCTACTTCCGGGAAGCGGACCACATCCGGCTGCAGCCGGAGAACGACGCCTACGAGCCGATCCGGTCGCGCGACGCGCAGGTGATCGGGCGGGTCGTGGGCGTCTTCAGGCGGATCGCGTGAGGGTGGACGGCGACCATGCTGCTTGCGCCAGGGGAACTTCGGACGGAGCCGCTCTTCGCGGACGACGCTGAAGGCGCCTGTGCCGGCGGCCGCAGGCTGACCCTCGACGAGCGGATGTCGAGGGTGTGGGAGGGCCTGCGCGCCGCCGGGACGGCGGAGTGCCCGCTCTGCGGCGGTCGGCTCGAGCTCCTCGGCGAGGTCGGCCGCTGCGGAAGCTGCGGGACCACGGTCTCCTAGCGCGGCGCGGTACGGCCGCGAGCCGACGCTCGCAGGGGGTTGGTCGAGGCGCTCGCCGCGCCTACCATTGGTGCTGCTGGCCGAGCAGCCGCGGGGGTCGGAGAGAAAACCGGCTCTCGAGGAAAGTCCGGACACCGCAGGGCAGGGTGGTCGCGGAAGCGACCCGGGGAAACCCGCGGGAAAGTGCCACAGAAACACACCGCCTAAGCGGCGGGCCCTCACGTGAGGTCCGCCGCCGGCAAGGGTGAAATGGTGCGGTAAGAGCGCACCAGCGGCGTGGTGACACGTCGGCTGGGCAAACCCCACCCGGTGCAAGGCCAAGCAGGGACGACGACGCTGCCCGCCGAGTCCCAGGTCGGCCGCAGGGCGAAAGCCCCGCCCGCGAGGGCGAGATGGATGGCTGCTCACGACAGAATCCGGCTTACAGGCCAGCTACGGGAAACCCCCGCGCACGCGGGGGTTTCCTATCGGCCTCGCCAACGGACGCCGTTCGGGAGCGACGCATGGGGGCGCATCCGTTCGCTGCCCCGCTAGAATCTTGCGTTCTCTCCCGGCCGCTTACGGCCGAAGGCCGCTCCCTACCACGACCTATGTCTCACGCACAGCGACCTGAGGCCGTGGGCCTCTACGACCCTAGATTCGAGCACGACGCCTGCGGTATCGGCGCCGTGGCCGACCTGTCCGGCAACCCGACGCACGAGACCGTCGTGCGCGCCCTCGGCGTGCTCGACGCCCTCGAGCACCGCGGCGCGAGCGGCGCCGAGATCGACACCGGCGACGGGGCCGGGATCCTCGTGCAGCTCCCCGATGAGCTCATGCGCGGCGTCGCCGGCTTCGAGCTGCCGCCGAAGGGCCGCTACGCCGTCGGGATGGTGTTCCTCCCGCGCGACGACGCGCGCCGGTCGGAGCTCGAGGAGCTGATCGAGCGCACGATCGCCGCCGAGGGCCAGGAGCTCCTCGGCTGGCGCGACGTGCCGGTCGACTCGAGCGTCCCGGGGCCGACCGCGCGCGCGGTCGAGCCGCTGATCCGCATGGTCTTCGTCGGCACCTCGATCGAGGACCAGGACGCGTTCGAGCGCAAGCTCTACGTCATCCGCCGCGTGATCGAGCGCGAGGCCGGGGCGGACATCGCCATCCCGTCCTTCAGCTCGCGCACGCTCGTCTACAAGGGGATGCTCACCTCGCCGCAGCTCCCGCGCTACTACCCGGACCTGCGCGACGAGCGGATCAAGAGCGCGCTCGCGCTCGTGCACTCGCGCTTCTCCACGAACACGTTCCCGAGCTGGGAGCTCGCGCACCCGTACCGGATGATCGCCCACAACGGCGAGATCAACACGCTGCGCGGCAACATCAACTGGATGGCCGCGCGCGAGTCGCAGCTCGCAAGCGAGCTGTTCGGGGACGACATCGAGAAGCTGAAGCCGGTCATCCGCCCGGGCGGCAGCGACTCCGCGACCTTCGACAACGTGCTCGAGCTGCTCGTGCTCGGCGGGCGCTCGCTGCCGCACGCGCTGATGATGATGATCCCCGAGGCCTGGGAGGGCCGCGAGGACATGCCCGACGAGGTGCGCGACTTCTACGCGTACCACTCGTGCCTCATGGAGCCGTGGGACGGCCCCGCCGCCGTGGCGTTCACCGACGGCCGCGTCATCGGCGCGACCCTCGACCGCAACGGTCTGCGCCCGGGGCGCTGGCAGCTCACCCGCGACGGCTTCGTCGTGCTCGCCTCGGAGACGGGCGTGCTTGAGTACGAGCCGGAGGAGGTGGTCGAGAAGGGCCGCCTGCAGCCGGGCAAGATCTTCCTGGTCGACGTCGAGCAGGGACGCATCGTCGAGGACAGCGAGGTCAAGCACCAGGTCGCGCGCCAGAAGCCCTACGGGCGCTGGTACGCGGAGCGCACCGTGAACCTCGACGACATCCCCGACGTGGCGCCGAAGGAGCTGCCCGCCGACACGCTGCGTACGCGCCAGCTGCTGTTCGGCTACACGCAGGAGGACCTGCGGGTCACGCTCGCCCAGATGGGCGGCGCGAAGGCGGAGGAGCCGGTCGGCTCGATGGGCAACGACATGTCGCTCGCAGTGCTCTCCGACCGCTCGCCGCTGCTCTACAGCTACTTCAAGCAGCTCTTCGCCCAGGTCACGAACCCGCCGATCGACCCGATCCGCGAGAAGATCGTGATGAGCCTCTCGACCTCGGTCGGGCCGGAGGGCAACCTGCTCGAGGAGACCCCCGAGCACGCGCACCAGCTCATCATCCCGCAGCCGCTGCTGACGAGCTCCGAGCTCGAGAAGCTGCGCCAGGTCGACCACCACGTCTTCCGCGCCGCCACGCTCGACGCCACCTGGCCGGTGAGCGAGGGCACGGCGGGCCTCGAGCGCGCGCTCGACCGGCTCTGCCGCGAGGCCGACGAGCACGTCGCCGCGGGCGACAACATCCTCATCATCAGCGACCGGGCCGCGGGCAAGGAGCGCGCCCCGATCCCGGCGCTGCTCGCGCTCGGCGCGGTCCACCACCACCTGGTGCGCGAGCACACGCGCCTGCGCACCGGGCTGATCGTGGAATCGGGCGAGCCGCGCGAGGTGCACCACATCGCCACGCTGCTCGGCTACGGCGCGTCGGCGGTCAACCCGTACCTCGCCCTCGAGACGCTCCACGAGATGTTCGACGAGGGCCGGCTGCCCGGCGTCGAGGGCGCGGACGTGGCCGAGCGCAACATGATCAAGGCGGTCGGCAAGGGCCTGCTGAAGACCATCTCCAAGATGGGGATCTCGACTGTCCGCTCCTACTCGGGGGCGCAGATCTTCGAGGCCGTCGGGCTCGAGCCCGGCCTCGTCGAGCGCTACTTCACCGGCACGACCTCGCGCATCGGCGGCATCGGCCTCGACGTGATCGCCACCGAGACGCTCGCCCGTCACCGCCGCGCCTACGGCAGGCGCGCGACCGCGGTCGAGGCGTGGCGCCTGCCGGAGGGCGGCTTCCACGCCTGGCGCCGCGAGGGCGAGCACCACCAGTGGAATCCCGACACGATCGCCCTGCTGCAGCACGCCGTCCGCCACGGCGGCCGGGAGGCGTACGCCGAGTTCTCGCGCAAGGTCAACGAGGAGTCCACGCGCAAGGCGACCATCCGCGGCCTGCTCGAGCTGCGCACGCTCGACGAGCCGATCCCGCTCGAGGAGGTCGAGCCGGCCTCGGAGATCGTCAAGCGCTTCTCGACCGGCGCGATGTCGCTCGGCTCGATCTCGACCGAGTCGCACGAGACGCTCGCGATCGCGATGAACCGCATCGGCGGCAAGTCGAACACCGGCGAGGGCGGCGAGGACCCGCGCCGCTTCACGCCGGATCCGAACGGCGACAGCCGCCGCTCGGCGATCAAGCAGGTCGCCTCCGGGCGCTTCGGCGTGACCGCGCACTACCTCGTCAACGCGGACGAGCTGCAGATCAAGATGGCCCAGGGCGCGAAGCCCGGCGAGGGCGGCCAGCTCCCGGGCCACAAGGTCGACGAGTACATCGCGAGCGTGCGGCACTCCACGCCGGGCGTGGGCCTGATCTCGCCGCCGCCGCACCACGACATCTATTCGATCGAGGACCTCAAGCAGCTCATCTTCGACCTGCGCTGCGCGAACCCCGGGGCGCGCATCAGCGTGAAGCTCGTCTCCGAGGTCGGCGTCGGGACGGTCGCCGCGGGCGTTGCGAAGGCCAACAGCGATCACGTGGTGATCGCAGGCCACGACGGCGGCACGGGCGCCTCGCCGGTGTCGTCGATCCACCACGCGGGCGTGCCGTGGGAGATCGGGCTCGCCGAGACGCAGCAGACGCTGGTGCTCAACCGCCTGCGCGACCGCATCGTCGTGCAGACCGACGGCCAGCTCAAGACGGGCCGCGACGTGGTGATAGCCGCGCTGCTCGGGGCCGAGGAGTTCGGCTTTGCGACAGCTCCGCTGATCACCCTGGGCTGCATCATGATGCGCGCCTGCCACCTGAACACCTGCCCGGTCGGCATCGCGACGCAGGATCCCGAGCTGCGCAAGCGGTTCGCCGGCAAGCCCGAGCACGTCATCAACTACTTCTTCCTGCTCGCGGAGGAGGTGCGCGAGCTGATGGCGAAGCTCGGCATCCGGAAGTTCGACGACCTAGTCGGCCGGACGGACCTGCTCGAGGCGAGCGCGGCGATCGAGCACTGGAAGGCGAAGGGCGTCGACCTCTCGAACATCCTCGCCCCTATCGACATGCCCCCGGAGGTGCCGCGGCGCAGGGTCAGGCCGCAGGACCCCGTGCTCGACGACCACCTCGACCACGCGCTGATCGAGGTCGCAAGGCCCGCGCTCGAGAGCGGGGAGCGCGTCTCGGCGCGCATCCGCGTGCAGAACAGGCACCGCACGGTGGGCGGCCTGCTGTCGGGCGAGGTCGCGCGCCGCTACGGCGCCGAGGGCCTGCCCGACGACACGATCCAGATCCAGCTCGAGGGCTCGGGCGGCCAGAGCTTCGGCGCGTGGCTCGCGCCGGGCGTGAGCCTGCTGCTCGAGGGCGACGCGAACGACTTCGTCGGCAAGGGGCTCTCCGGCGGCGTGCTCGCCGTGCGGCCGCCGCAGGGCTCGACCTTCGCGGCCGAGGAGAACGTGGTGGTGGGCAACACCGTCCTCTACGGCGCCACCAGCGGTCGGGCGTTCTTCCGCGGGCTCGCGGGCGAGCGCTTCGCCGTTCGCAACTCCGGCGCGAAGGCGGTCGTCGAGGGAGTCGGCGACCACGGCTGCGAGTACATGACCGGCGGGCGCGTCGTGGTGCTCGGGCCGACGGGCCGCAACTTCGCAGCCGGCATGAGCGGCGGCATCGCCTACGTGCTCGACGAGGCCGGCGTCTTCCCCGACCGCTGCAACACCGAGCTCGTGGCGCTCGAGACGCCGAGCGCGGAGGACTTCGAGGAGGTGCGCGCGCTGGTCGAGGAGCACGCGCGGCGGACCGACAGCCCCGTGGCCAGGCGCGTGCTGGCGGAGTGGGACGCGCTCGCCGGCGCGTGGGTGAAGGTCATGCCGCACGACTACAAGCGCGCGCTGGCCGAGGCGGCGCTGCGTGCCGCGCACGACGCGGGCGGCCCGCACGGCGCCCCGAGCGCGCACGATCGCCACGGCGATCGGCACGAGACCACGATCGCCGGCCTCTCGCCCGGCGGCTCGGAGAGGGTGTAGCGCGATGGGCGAGCTCGGCGGCTTCCTGAGGATCGAGCGCAAGAACGGGCCGAAGCGCCCGGTTGACGAGCGCGTGCGCGACTACCGCGAGTACCAGCTCTCGCTGCCCACGGCGCAGCTACGCCAGCAAGGCGCGCGCTGCATGGAGTGCGGCGTGCCGTTCTGCCACAACGGCTGCCCGCTCGGCAACCTGATCCCCGACTGGAACGACCTCGTCTACCGCGACCGCTGGCAGGACGCGATCGTCGCCCTCCACGCGACGAACAACTTCCCCGACTTCACCGGGCGCGTCTGCCCCGCGCCGTGCGAGGCGGCGTGCGTGCTCGACATCAACGACGACCCGGTCACGATCAAGCAGATCGAGGCGGCGATCATCGAGCGGGCCTTCGCGGAGGGCTGGGTCAAGCCGCAGCCGCCCGCGTCGCGGAGCGGCCGCAAGGTCGCCGTCATCGGCTCGGGGCCCGCCGGCATGGCTGCCGCCGCCGAGCTGAACAAGCGCGGCCACGAGGTCACCGTCTACGAGCGCGCCGACCGCATCGGCGGGCTGCTGCGCTACGGGATCCCCGACTTCAAGCTCGAGAAGAGCGTGGTCCAGCGCCGCGTCGACCTGCTCGCCGCCGAGGGCGTGCAGTGGGTGACGGGCGTCGAGGTGGGCCGCGACATCGAACCCGCTGAGCTGCGCGAGCGCTTCGACGCGGTCGTGATCGCCACGGGCTCCACGATCCCGCGCGACCTGCCCGTGCCCGGCCGCGAGCTCGACGGCATCCACTTCGCGATGGAGTACCTCGAGCAGCGCAACCGCTTCGTGGCGGGCGACCCCGCGCCCGAGAAGCCGATCACCGCGGCCGGCAAGCACGTGATCATCATCGGCGGCGGCGACACCGGCGCCGACTGCCTCGGCAACGCGCACCGCGAGGGCGCGGCGAGCGTGACGCAGTTCGAGCTGCTGCCCCAGCCGCCGCTCGAGCGCCCCGAGGACATCACGCCGTGGCCGCGCTGGCCGCTGATCCTGCGCACCTCGCCCGCGCACGAGGAGGGCGGCGAGCGGCGCTTCAGCGTCATGACGACGGCCTTCGAGGGCGAGGGAGGCCGCGTGGCGCGGCTGCGCGGGCACGAGGTCGGCCCGCCGCCCGCGTTCGAGAAGCGCGAGGGCACCGAGTTCACCCTCGACGCCGACCTCGTCCTGCTCGCGATGGGCTTCCTGCACCCCCAGCGCGAGGGCCTGCTCGAGCAGCTCGGCGTGGACCTCGACGGGCGCGGCAACGTCGCCGCGAGCGAGGACGACTACGCGACCTCCGTTCCCGGCGTGTTCGCCGCGGGCGACGCGCGCCGCGGGCAGTCGCTCGTGGTGTGGGCGATCAGCGAGGGCCGCAAGGCCGCGCGCTCGGTGCACCGCTACCTGGCTGGACTCGACGGCAGGCTGGACCAGGTCGAGTCGCTCGCGCTCGGCTAGGACGGCGGCCGCGACGCGCGCGCCAGGCGTTCGCCCCGGCCGCGCGGGTGTGCGAACGGGCGCCCACCGGGAACTATGGGGTTGTGGCCGTCATGGGGTACGACCCGCGGGTCGCGCGCGTCGAGATGGAGCGACTGCGCGGCGCGCAGCGATACAGCGACCGCGACGAGGTGGCGGTGGAGGAGCCGCTCGAGATCCGCGTCGACGGCGAGCCGCTCGCCGTCACCATGCGGACGCCCGGCGACGACGAGGACCTCGCCGCGGGCTTCCTCGCGGGCGAGGGGCTGATCGGCAGCCCCGACGACCTCGCCTCGGTCGGGCCGACCCCCGATCTCGCGGCGAACGTCGTGGAGGTCCGCACCGCGCATGGCCTGCGGCGCGACCCCTCGGAGGAGCGGCGCTTCCACCTCACGAGCTCGTGCGGGATCTGCGGGAAGGGGGCGCTCGAGTTCGTGCGCCAGGCCGTCGACCGCCCGCCGCCCGAGGGCCCGCCGATCGCTGCCGCGGTCGTGCTCGCGGCGCCCGGCCGCGCGCGGCGGGAGCAGCGCGCCTTCGAGCGCACCGGCGGGCTCCACGCCACGGCGCTCTTCACGCGCGGCGGCGAGCTGGTCGTGCTGCGGGAGGACGTGGGGCGTCACAACGCGATGGACAAGGCGGTCGGCGCGCTGCTGCGCGCGGGGCGCTTCCCGCTCGACGGCCTGTTCGCCCAGGTCAGCGGCCGCGCGTCGTTCGAGCTCGTCCAGAAGGCCGCGCTCGCTGGGCTCGCCGGGCTTGTGGCGGTCGGCCCGCCGTCGAGCCTCGCGGTCGAGCTTGCGCGGGAGCGTAGGATGGTCTTGTGCGGATTCGTGAGAGACTGCTCACTGAATGTTTACGCGGGGTCGGCTCACGTTGCGTGGGATTAGCAGGGAAATCGCACCCATGGCTCGAACATCGCCGCCGAGAGCGGCTTCGCCGCGTGGACCGAGTCGTATCCTGAGGACCCACCAGCCATGAGCGACGCGCAGACCAGGGAAGCCCTCGAGGCGCTCTACCGCCGAGGCGAGGAGGAAGGCTCGATCGAGCTCTCCGAGATCGCGGCGCTGGTCGACGACCTCGGCGTGGACCAGGAGGCCGTCTTCGCCGAGGCCGAGCGGCGCGGCATCGAGGTCGCCGACGACGGCGGCAGGGACCCGGAGCTGCTCGGCCGCTACCGCCCCGACGAGGTGGCGGACGCCACGAGCGACTCGCTCCAGCTCTTCCTGCGCGACATCTCCCAGCGCCCGCTGCTCACCGCCGAGGAGGAGGTCGAGCTCGCGAAGCGCATCGAGCGCGGCGACCAGGCGGCGAAGGACCGCATGATCGAGTCGAACCTCCGCCTCGTCGTGGCGAACGCGAAGCGCTACCGCGGGCTCGGGCTGCCGTTCCTCGACCTGATCCAGGAGGGCATCCTGGGTCTGATCCGAGCGGTCGAGAAGTTCGACTACCGGCGCGGCTTCAAGTTCTCGACGTACGCGACGTGGTGGATCCGCCAGGCGATGCAGCGCGGTCTCCAGCACCACTCGCGCACGATCCGCATCCCGGTTCACATCGGCCAGGAGCTCACCAAGGTGCGCGCCGCCGAGCGCAAGCTCGCCAGCGAACTCGGGCGCGAGCCGACGGCGCAGGAGCTCGCCGACCGCCTCGGGATGGACGTGCACCAGCTCGAGGAGCTGCGCTCGGCCGAGCGCGTCCCCGTGAGCCTCGAGACGCCCGTCGGCTCGGACGGCGACGCCGAGCTCGGCTCGCTGCTGCCGTTCGACGGGCCGGAGCCGCTCGAGGAGGTGGCGGTCGAGCTCGAGGAGCAGTCGATCCGGCGGGCGCTTGCGCGGCTCGACGAGAACGCGCGGCGCGTGATCGAGCTCCGCTTCGGGATCGGCGGCAACGAGCCGCTCACCCTCCGGGAGGTGGCCAAGCTGACGGGGCTGTCCGCCGAGGGCGTCCGCAAGCTGGAGCGCCGCGCGCTCCGGCGCCTGGCCGAGGAGCGCGAGCTCCAGGCGCTCGCCGCCTGAGGCGGCCCGGCGCCGCCGGCCTCTGCCCGAGGCCCCGCCCGCGAGCGGGGGACGCGGGGCGTCGCGGCGCGAGCCCCGGGGTTTACCGGCCCCGGATAACGGCGAACAGTGAACCTGGGGCGGAACAGACCGACGCACGCGGAAGGAGGCGAATGGCGACGGAGGCCCGCACGGCATCGAGCGAGACGATCGACGCCTACTGCCCGCACTGCTTCCTGCTCGTCGAGCACAGGGTGAGCGCCCCCTGGCCCGCGACGCCGACGCGCTGCCCGCACTGCAGGCTGCTGATCGGCGCGGGGCGCGCGCGGCGCACGCCCGCCGCCAACCCCGGCGCGCGCGGCAGCGCCGCGGGCGTGTTCGCGCACCAGGCGAAGCGCGGCGAGGAGACGGGCGCCTCCAAGGAGGCGGTCCGCCAGGCGATCAGGGCGGTGGCGCAGGCGGTCGGCTCGCGCCCTGAGCGGCTGCTGATGGTCGACTATCAGCAGCGCGCCACCGAGGACGAGAGCCTACCTCGCCTCAGCGAGGTGTTCGCCGCGTTCGGGAGCTGGAAGCGCGCCCGGCGCGAGGCGGGCTCGCCGTGACGCGATGGGCGACCGGCGCGGGCGGGAGGGGCGCGTACTCGGCCCGCGCTTCGGACGCGGCGCTGTTGCGCAGCTACCACGAGCGGGGCGACGTCGACGCGCGCCAGGCGCTGATCGAGCGCCACATGGCGCTCGTCCGCAGGCTCGCGCAGCGCTACGCGCGGCGCGGCGAGGCGCTCGAGGACCTCACGCAGGTGGGCTGCGTCGGCCTCATCAAGGCGATCGACCGCTTCGACGGTCAGTACGGGGTGGGCCTCGCGACCTACGCCGCGCCGAACATCCTCGGCGAGATCAAGCGCCACTTCCGCGACAAGGGCTGGACCATCCACGTGCCGCGCGACGTGCAGGACCTGAACGTGCGCCTCGCGCGCGTCACCGACGAGCTGACCGTGCAGCTCGGGCGCGCGCCCAGCGTCGACGAGCTCGCGGAGGCCACGCACTCCCGGCGCGAGCGCGTGGTCGAGGCGCTCGAGTGCTCCCGCGCCTACTCGGCGACGTCGCTGTCCGAATGGTCGGGCGACGAGGACTCGCCGATGGACTCGCTCGGCGCCGACGACGGCGGCTACGGGCGCAGCGACGACCGCCAGCTCCTGCGCCAGGGGCTGCGCGTGCTGCCGCGGCGGGAGCGCGCGATCCTGCACCTGCGCTTCTTCGAGGGGCTCACGCAGTCGGAGATAGCGGCGCGCGTGGGCGTCTCGCAGATGCACGTGTCGCGCCTCATCCGGCAGTCGATCGATCGGGTTCGCGACGAGCTGACCCGGGGCGCGCCGCAAGTCTGACCTGGCGGCCGTCAGGGCGCTGCACTACGATCCCTCGGTCATGGACGTGGTGCTCTTCGTCGCCGCCTGGGTGGTCGTCGGGGGCGCGGTGCTGCTCGTCGCCTTCCGGGGCGGTCCGGGCCGCGCCCGCCGCGCGTCCCTGAGCCGCGGTCGACGTGCGTTCACGCTCACGATGCTCGTGCTGTACGTCGGCGTGGGCATCGCGGTGCCGGCAGTCGTGGTGGCGGCCCGCGAGCAGTCGCTCGGGGCGACCTCCCACACGCGCGCGGAGGACGTCGGCGGGTTAAAGGGCGGCAAGCAGCTCTTCGTGCAGACCTGCGCCACCTGCCACACGCTCGCGGCGGCGAACGCCCGCGGCGTCACCGGGCCGGACCTCGACCGCATCGGGCCGGTGACCAGGGCGCGCGTGCTGAACGCGATCCGCATCGGCGGGACCGGCCAGGGCCGCATGCCGCCCGGGCTGCTCGAGGGGGACAACGCGAGCAAGGTGGCCGCCTACGTGGCAAGCGTCGCCGGGAAGTAGCGCTCCTCGTCCGTGCCGGCGGCAGCGTCCGCGCGGGCGTGCGAGGGCCTCCCGCCTGGTGGCGCGTCGTCCCCTGCTCCTGATAGATTCGCCTGCAAATGCCGAAGCCCCGGTGGTCCCGGGGCGCGGGGGAACCAACGGTCGCGGCCTGAGGCCGCAGGGGCGAATCGCCGGCAAACCGGCGTAGCGCTGCTCTTTCGGCGCGAGTCCGTCAGCTAACCCCGCAGGCCCGACGAAAGAGAGCCGATGAGCCAAGCCCACGCACGCAGAGCGTCCGGCCAGCACGCCTGGACCTGGGACGCCTTCGAGCGCGAGCCGCGCCGCTCCTCCGACCGACCCGCGCGCCGCGCGAGCGGCCCGCCCGCAGGCGCCGCGGAGGTCCGCGAGCTCCGGCCGGGCGCGGCCGCGCAGCCGCGTCGCACCGTGCGGATCGCCGGCCAGCCGACGCCGCCGAGGCGGCGGCCGCGCCCCGCCGCGCGCCCGCGGATCGGAGCCCGCCCCGACCGCTTCGCGGCCTGGGCGGTCGCGCTCGGGCTGTTCATGGCCGGGCTCGCCGCGGCGACCGCGCACGCCGACACGCCGCCTCCCGGCAAGCCTCACGCGCCGCACGCGCTGATCCGCTAGCCCGCCGCCCGCCGCGGGCGGTGACGCGAATCGTCCAGCCGGCGCCCCGGCGGCTCGAGCGCGCCCGCGGCGGCGGTTTGCGCGGGCCATGCGTCGGGGACCCGCATCCGCGCGGTGGAGGGTGCGCAAAGGTAGACTTACCGCACGTAAGGAACGCGCAGAAGGTGAAGCGGGCGATGAAGACCAAGGAGAGCAGGTTCCAGATCCACGACGAGATGACGGCGCCCGAGCGGAGCCTTCCAGTCCTCAAGGGCGCGCTCTCGACGGGCGGCCAGCTCTCCAACTTCCTCGGCGTGCTCGCCGGCGCTCCGGCGGCCCTCAGGGCCTACGCGCGCTTCCGGTCGGAGCTGCGGCACGGGTCCCTGCCCTGGGCGACCCAGCAGCGCATCGCGATCGGTGTCGCCGAGCACCAGCGCAGCGAGTACGCGATGAGCCTGCTCGCGCGCACCGCGCGCGAGGCCGGCCTCGGGATCGACGAGATCGCCCTCGCCCGCCGGTTCCAGTCCCGCGACCCGCGCGAGGCCGCGCTGCTGCGCTTCGTGCAGTCGCTCGTGGAGACCGTCGACGCCCCGCCGCCGCTGCACCTGATCGAGGAGGCGCGCGAGGCCGGCTGGACCGACGAGGAGATCCTCGAGGCCGTGGCCCACGTGGCGCTCGCGACTTTCGGGAACCTCGTGACGCGCGCCGCGGACGTGCCGCGCGACGGCTCGGCCGAGGAGAGCCGGCTCGTGCAGGCCGCGTAGCGGGGCCGAGCCGGTACGCTTCCTCCATGGCCGCCTCCGCGGCAGCGTCCGAGCGCGCAGCGCAGGTCCAGCGGGCTCCGTCAGGCCGGACGGAGTGCTGCTCCCTCTACCACCGCGCCGTCGAGTTGGTGGGCAAGCGCTGGACGGGAGCGATCCTGCTCGTGCTGATGGACGGCCCGCTGCGCTTCTCGGAGATCCGCGGGCTGGTGCCCGACCTCTCCGACCGCCTGCTGTCGGAGCGCCTCAAGGAGCTCGAGGGCGAGGGGATCGTCGAGCGCCGGGTGCTCGACGGCGCGCCGGTGCGGGTGGAGTATGCGCTCACCGAGAAGGGGCGGGCGCTCGAGCCCGCTGTGCGTGCCCTGAAGGCCTGGGCCCGCTCTTGGCTTGGCTAGCCGGTCCGACCGGGTCGCGTGCCGTCGCGTGCGCCGATTAGCCTACGGCGCGCGCGGGTGACCGAAGACGATCCGGAAGGAGTCCCATGGCCGATCAGCCGAAGACCGCCGCGGACGTGAAGGCGATGGTCGAGGACCACGACATTCGCTTCATCCGTCTCTGGTTCACCGACATCCTCGGACAGCTCAAGAGCTTCTCGATCAACAAGGAGGAGCTCGACGACGCCTTCGAGGGAGGCATGGGGTTCGACGGCTCCTCGATCACCGGCTTCAACGCGATCGAGGAGTCGGACATGATCGCGATGCCCGACCCGACCACGTTCGCGACCCTGCCCTGGCGGCCCGCGGACAAGGGCGTGGCGCGGATGTTCTGCGACATCGTCACGCCCAGCCGCGAGCCCTACGAGGGTGACCCGCGGCACGTCCTGCGTCGCGCGCTCCAGCGCGCCGAGGCGATGGGCTTCGACACCTTCAACGTCGGGCCCGAGCTGGAGTTCTTCTACTTCCGCAGCGCCAAGCCCGACGGCGGCAAGCCCGAGATCCTCGACGAGGGCGGCTACTTCGACCTCACCGCGCTCGACGCCGGCTCGGACGTGCGGCGCGAGACGGTGCTCGCGCTCGAGCAGCTCGGCATCCACGTGGAGTACACGCACCACGAGGTCGGGCCGTCGCAGCACGAGATCGACATGCGCTACGCGCCCGCGATGAAGATGGCGGACGACTGCATGACCTACCGGATCGTCGTGAAGGAGTACGCCATGAAGTACGGCTGGCACGCGACGTTCATGCCGAAGCCGCTGTTCGGCAAGAACGGCTCGGGGATGCACACCCACCAGTCGCTCTTCAAGAACGGCCGCAACGCCTTCTACGACGCCAACGACCAGTACTTCCTGTCCGACGTGGGCAAGGCCTTCATCGCCGGCCAGCTCAAGCACGCGCGCGAGATCTCGTCGATCTTCGCTCAGTGGGTGAACTCCTACAAGCGCCTGGTGCCCGGGTTCGAGGCGCCCGTCTACTGTGCGTGGTCGCGCCGCAACCGCTCGGCTCTTGTGCGCGTTCCGCTCTACCACCCCGGCAAGGAGCAGGCCACGCGGATGGAGCTGCGCTGCCCCGATCCGGCCTGCAACCCCTACCTCACGTTCGCCGTGCTGCTGATGGCGGGGCTCGAGGGGATCGAGAAGGGCTACGAGCTGCCCGAGCCGATGGAGAAGAACCTGTACCACCTCTCGCCGGACGAGCGGAAGCGGCTCGGGATCGAGCAGCTCCCCGAGACGCTCGGCGAGGCGATCGAGCTCACCGCCCAGTCCGAGCTCGTGCTGCGGACTCTCGGCGAGCACATGTTCAACCGCTACGTCGAGATCAAGCGCAAGGAATGGGAGGAGTACAGGATCCAGGTCTCCCAGTGGGAGCTCGACAGGTACCTGCCGATCCTCTAGCCCGCCGCCCCGCGCCCGCTCCGCTTGGCGCCCCGCGCGGGTCCGCCCGGGCTCCTGCGCCGGCCGCGGCTCACAGCACCCACCACTCGCCGTCGAGGCGGGTGAGCAGCGCCGAGCCCGACGCGATCGCGGCCCGCACCTCGGGGTCGCGCGAGTGCACGATCGGGCGCCTCACGATCCCGAGCGTGGCGAACCGGCGCTGCAGCGCGAGCTCGAGGCCGGGCTCGAGGCGGCCGGCGAGCGCCGGGGCGCCCCTCTCGGCGGCGTCTCTCACGAGGCTCTCGAGCACCGCGTCGGCACCGTTCTCGCGCGTCGCGACCTGCAGCACGCGACTGGCCCGGTCGGTCGCGAGCTCGTACACGTACCAGCCGGCCACCTTGTCGCCGACCCGCACGAGCCGCGACACCACCGGCCTGCCCGCGCTGCGCACGAGCGCGAGCTGCGCCTCGAGCCGGGCCTCCGAGTAGTCCGGGCGCAGGCGCACCCCGCGCGTGACCTCCGGCAGGTGCGCGACGAGCTCGGCGGCGCCGGCCTCCTCGCTCGTCACCTCCGCCGGCGCCCGCTCGCGCCGCCAGCGGCCCGCGGCCTGGGCCGGGAGGGCGCCCACGGGCACGAGGTCGCGCCGCAGTCGGCGCCCGCGCATCGCCTGCGAGACGATTCGTCGAAGCCAGCGCCCGGGCCGCAGCACGAGCATCCAGTCGCACGCCCGCGAGTGGTCCGGGTGGCCGCCCAGCAGGCGGAACAGGCGCACGACCACCTCGACGCCCGAGTCCGACCAAGTCAGCTCCTGCGGGCCGGAGAGCAGCCCGCGCACGAGCGCGATCCCGGCGCCGCTCGAGCGGCTCTCGGGCTCGACCACGAGATGCGAGCAGCAGACGGCGCGCGCCGCGCGGCCGTCGATCGAGAAGCTGCGCGGCTGCGAGGCGATGAAGCCGACGACGCGCCCCTCGCCGTCCGTCGCGACGAGCGACGGCAGCTCCTCGTCGGCCCAGGGGCCGTCGAACAGCGTCGCGCGGAGGAAGCGCTGCGTGTCGCCGCCCGGAAGCGGGCGGCGCAGCAGGTGGCGCTCCATTAGCGAGGCGATCGCGGGCAGGTCGGCGCGCTCGGCGGGTCGGATCGTCGGCACGCCCGCGACCCTATCCACCTTTCGCGCAGCCGGCTGGCACGCATCCCGACGCTCACGTACGCTGGGTCGGTGCCTCCCGCCGCCTCAGCGAGCGCCGCTACGCGCAAGCCCCCGCGTCCGTTCGCCGCGGACCGGGTCGCCGACCGCCTCGCCGGCGGCATCGCGGACGCCGTTCGGCGTCTCGGGCGGCGCGGCGCGGTGGTCGCCGTCTCGGGCGGCGTCGACTCGGGCGTCGTCGCGGCGCTGTGCGCCCGGGCGCTCGGGCCGAAGCGCGTGCTCTGCCTGCGGATGCCCGAGCGCGACGCGGGCGACGAGTCCTCGCGGCTCGCGCTCGAGCTCGCCCGCGCGCTGGGCGCACCGACCGTGGAGGAGCCGATCACCGACGTGCTCGCGGCGCTCGGCTGCTACCGCCGGCGCGACGAGGCGATCCGCGAGGTGTTTCCCGAGTATGAGCCCGGCTGGCGCCACAAGCTCGTCCGCTCCGAGCCGACCGGAGGCGTGATCTTTTTCGCGCTCGTCGTCGAGCGCCCGGACGGGACGCAGGAGCGGCGTCGGATGCCGCCCGACGCCTACCGCGCGCTGATCTCGGCGACGAACATGAAGCAGCGCGTCCGCAAGCTGCTCGAGTACACGTGGGCGGACCGGCTCGGCTACGCGGTGGTCGGAACCGCCAACCTGCTCGAGCACGACCAGGGCTTCTTCGTCAAGGGCGGCGACGGGCTCGCCGACGTCAAGCCGATCGCGCGCCTCTACAAGAGCGAGGTGTACGCGCTCGCGCGCGCGCTCGGCCTGCCCGACGCGATCGCCGGGCGCGCCCCCACCACCGAGACCTTCAGCCTCCCCCAGGGCCAGGACGAGTTCTACTTCGGGCATCCGCCCGAGCGGATGGACCTGCTGATCCACGGGCGCGACAGCGGCGTTCCGGCGGCCGAGCTCGCCGCGAGCGCCGGGATCGGCGCGGAGGACGTCGAGATCGCCTACGGCGAGATCGATCGCCGCCGCGTGGCGACCGAGTACCTGCACGCGCCGCCCGTGATCCTCGACCCCGGGGCGTGAGGGATGTGCGGAGTGGCGGGCGTCGTGCGGTCCTCGCCGGGCCGTCCGGTGGATGAGGCCGCGCTCCGGCGGATGGCTCGCGCGCTGCGGCACCGGGGGCCGGACGGCTGGGGCCTGGTGCGTGACCGCGGGGCCGGCATCGTCGCCACGCGGCTTGCGATCGTCGACATCGCGGGCGGCTGGCAGCCGCTCGCAGCGCCGCGGTCGGCGCTCGCGTACAACGGCGAGGTGTACAACCACCCCGAGCTGCGCGCGGAGCTGCGGCGGCGGGGCGCGTCGTTCGCGACCGTGAGCGACACCGAGGTGGTGCTGCGCCTGCTCGAGCTCGACGGGGTGCGCGCGCTCGAGCGGCTGAACGGCCAGTTCGCGTTCGCGTGGTGGAGGCCGGACGTCCGCCGCCTGACGCTCGTGCGCGACCGGTTCGGGGTGCGCCCGCTCCACTACGCGCTGCTGCCGGACGGCACGCTCGTGTTCGGATCGGAGGCGAAGGCGCTGTTCGCCTCGGGCTACGTCGAGCCCGCGCCCGACCTGCACGGCCTCGACGAGATCTTCACCCTGTGGGGGCCGTGGGCCCCGAGGACCGCGTTCGCGGGCGTGCGGCAGGTGCCGCCCGGAGGACTCGTCACCTGGCAGGACGGCCGGATCGTGGAGGAGACGACGTGGTGGTCGCCGGAGCTCGGCCTCCGCGGGGAGCCCGAGGGCGACCTCGAGGAGCTGCTCGCAGACAGCGTGCGCCTGCGCCTGCGCGCGGACGTGCCGGTCGGCACCTACCTCTCCGGCGGCCTCGACTCGAGCCTCATCACCGCGCTCGCGCGCCGCGAGGTCGGCCCCGAGCTGCGCACGTTCTCGATCGCCTTCCGCGACCCGCGCTACGACGAGCGCGCGCACCAGGAGCGCGTCGCGCGCGCGCTCGGCACGCGCCACCACGCGATAGAGGTCGGCCCGCGGCAGATCGCGGACGCCTTCGAGAGCGTCGTGCGGCACACCGAGATGCCGGTCGTGCGCACGGCGGGCGTGCCGCTCTTCCTGCTCGCGCGCGAGGTGCGCGAGCAGGGGCTGAAGGTGGTCGCGACGGGGGAGGGCGCGGACGAGCTCTTCTGGGGCTACGACCTCTACAAGGAGGTCGCGCTGCGCGAGCTCTACGCGACCGACCGCGAGGCGGCGATCGCCGCGGCCGACAGGCTCTATCCGCACCTCGCGCCGGCGGGGCGCCGCGGGCCGGCCTGGTGGCGCTTCATCCTCGAGGCCGGCGAGCCCGGCGACCCGCTGCGCTCGCACGCCTCGCGCGCCGCGGCGACCGGGATCCTGCGGAGCTTCTACAGGCCGGAGGTGGCGGCCGAGCTGAGCGGCGCCGACCCGCTCGAGCGCCTGCGCTCACGGCTGCCGGCGGGCTTCTCCCGCTGGAGCCGGCTCGAGCGCGCCGAGTGGCTCGAGCTCAGGACCCTGCTCGAGCCGTTCCTGCTCTGCGCGCAGGGCGACCGCGTCTCGCTCGCGCACGGCGTCGAGGGCCGCTACCCGTTCCTCGACCACCGGGTCTTCGAGCACGCGGCGCGCCTGCCCGAGCGCAGGAAGCTCGACGGGCTGCGCGACAAGGTCGCGCTGCGCGAGATCGGCGAGCGGCTGCTGCCGGAGTCGGTCGCGCGCCGGCCCAAGCAGCCCTACCGCGCGCCCGAGGTGGCGCCCTTCTTCGGAGAGGGCGCGCCGGAGTGGGTCGGGGAGCTGCTGCGGCCCGAGTCGCTCGAGGAGACGGGGATCTTCGCCGCCGATCGGGTCGCGCGGCTGGCGCGGCGGGCGCGCGAGGGGCGCGCGACCGGGGCGCGCGAGGGGATGGCGGTCATCGGCATCCTCTCGACGGAGCTGTGGCACAGGTCGCTGTGCCGGCGGCGCGAGCACGAGCCCGAGACCGCGCAGCCGCGCGTTCTCGTCGATCTTCAGACCGAGAGCCGAACGGAGGCCGCATGACGGATGTCGCAGGGGACGTGGGGCGCGAGCTGCGCTCCTTCATCGAGGAGAACTATCTCTACCTCCATCCCGACGTCGAGCTGGGGGAGGACGACGACCTGCTCGGGCTCGGGATCCTCGACTCGCTCGCGTTCATCGAGCTCGTCGAGGAGATCCAGAGCCGCTACGGGATCGCGGTGCAGGACATCGAGATCACAGAGGAGAACTTCGGCTCGCTGCGCGCGATGACGCGCTTCGTGGAGTCGAGGCGCGCCTCGTGAGCGCTCGGACGATCGGGGAGGACCTGCGCGCCCAGGCCGCGCGCGATCCCGCCCGCGAGGCGGTCGTGGCGGGCGAGCGGCGCCTCAGCTACGGCGAGCTCGACCGGGCCGCGGACGCGCTCGCCGGCGAGCTGCGGCGGCGGGGCGTCGGGCGGGGCGACCGCGTCGCCTTCGTGATGCACAACAGCGCCGAGCTCGCGATCGGCCTCTACGGCGCGCTGCGCGCGGGGGCGGCGATCTCGCCGCTCAACCCGACGATCAAGGCGCAGAAGCTCGCCTACGTGCTCGCCGACTCGGGGGCCGCCGCGGTCGTCTGCGACGACGAGCTGCGCGGCGTCGTGTCGGCCGCCCGCGATGGGCTCGCCGCCCCGCCCGTCGTGGTCGAGCGGAGCGAGATCGACGCCCTGGCGGGCGAGGGGGGCGCTGCGGGAAGGGCCCCGCTCGAGGTCGACCTCGCGGCCGTGATCTACACGTCGGGGTCGACCGGCGACCCGAAGGGCGTGACGCTCACCCACCGCAACATGACCTTCGCGGCGGACTCGATCATCGAGTACCTCGAGCTCGGCCCCGACGACCGGGTGCTGTGCGTCCTCCCGCTCTCCTTCGACTACGGGCTGTACCAGCTCCTGATGTCGGTCCGCGTCGGCGCCACGCTCGTGCTCGAGCGCGGGTTCGCGCTCGTCGGCCGCGTGGTTGCGCTGCTCGAGCAGGAGCGCATCACGGGCCTCCCCGGCGTGCCGACCGTGTTCGGGGTGCTCACGTCGATGACCGGGCTCGCCGAGCGGGAGCTGCCGCACCTGCGCTTCCTGACGAACACCGGGGCCGCCCTCTCCACGGCCGCGGTCGACGCGATCCGCCGCACCTTCCCGCGTGCGCGGCTCTACTCGATGTACGGGCTCACCGAGTGCAAGCGCGTGTCGTGGCTGCCGCCCGAGCAGCTCGACGTCCGGCCCACCTCCGTGGGCCTGCCGATCCCGGGCACCGAGGTGTGGATCGAGGACGAGCGCGGGCGGCGCGTGGCGCCCGGCGAGGTGGGCGAGCTGATGGTGCGCGGCGCCCACGTCATGCAGGGCTACTGGAACGCCCCGGAGGCGACCGCCGAGCGGCTGCGGCCGGGGCGCTGGCCGTGGGAGCGCGTGCTCGCGACGGGCGACCTGTTCCGGCAGGACGAGGAGGGCTACCTCTACTTCGTCGGCCGGCGCGACGACCTGATCAAGTCGCGCGGCGAGAAGGTCGTGCCGCGCGAGCTCGAGGAGGTGCTCCACCAGGCGCCCGGCGTCCGCGAGGCCGCGGTGGTGGGCGTGCCGGACCGCCTGCTCGGGCAGGCCGTCCACGCCTACGTCTCGCTCGAGCCCGGCGCGCAGGTGGACGAGGCCGCGCTGCGCCGGCACTGCGCCGAGCGGCTCGAGGACTACAAGGTCCCCCGCCGCGTGATCGTCTGCGCGGAGCTGCCGAAGACGCCGAACGGGAAGATCGACCGGCTCGCGCTCCGGGAGTCGGCGGCGGCGGAGGCGGAGGAGCGGGTCGAGGCGGGCCGCGCGGGCTAGCCGCCAGCGAGGAGCGCCTCGAGCTCGGCCGGGTCGGTGACCGGCTGCTTGCACGCGAAGCGCTCGCACACGTAGGCCGCGGCGCGCCCGTCGACCGGCGTCCTCCCCTCGAGCAGGGGCACGCCGTCCGGCTCTCCGCCCGCGAGCACGACGTGCGGGCGGAAGGCGCCGCGCGCCACGCGCTCGAGCGGGGCGCGCCCGGGGCCGACGATCGCCACCTCCTTGACCTGCGCGAGGTGGAAGTCGAGCGCCTGCAGCAGGTGCGCGAACGCCTGCGGGTGGCGCGGCGCGAGCTCGTGCAGCAGGCGCAGCACCCCCTCGGCGCGGCGCGCGTACTCGTGCTCGCCGGTGAGCTCTGCGAGCCGGAGCAGGCCGTAGGCGGCGCTCGAGTTGCCCGCGGGGATCGGGCTGTCCTCGAGGTCCTTGCGGCGCGCCACGAGTCGCTCGTGGTCGGACGAGGTCTCGAAGAACCCGCCCGCGCTCTCGTCGGCGAAGCGCGCGATCATCGTGTCGGCGACCTGGCGCGCGGCGGCGAACCAGCGCGGCTCGAAGGTCGACTCATACAGCGTGATCAGCGCCTCGAGCAGGAACGCGTGGTCCTTGAGGTAGGCGTTGAGCTTCGCCTGCCCGTTCTTGTAGGTGCGCAGCAGGCGGCCGGAGTCGTCGCGCATGCGCGTGAGCACGAAGTCGGCGGCCGCGCGCGCGGCGTCGAGCCAGTCGCCGCGCTCGAGCACCGCTCCGGCCTCTGCGAGCGCGGAGATCATCAGCGCGTTCCACGAGGTCAGCCGCTTGTCGTCGAGCCCCGGCCACGTCCGCCGCGAGCGCGCCTCGTAGAGGCGGCGCTTGAGCTCGTCGAGGCCGTCGGGGTCCTCCGTGGCGCGCACCAGCACGTTGCGGCCCTCGAAGTTGCCCGCTTCGGTCGCGCCGAAGTAGGCCTCGGCCAGGTCCGCGTCCGCGCCGGCGGCCGCGCGCAGCTCCGCGAGCGTCCAGACGTAGAACCTGCCCTCCTCGCCGTCCGAGTCCGCGTCGAGGGACGAGTAGAACCCGCCCTCGGGCGCGCGCATCTCGCGCAGCGCCCAGTCGAGAGTCTCGCGGCAGACGCGCTCGAGCAGCGGGTCGCCCGTCACGAGCCAGCCGTGCAGGTAGGCGCGCGCGAGCAGCGCGTTGTCGTAGAGCATCTTCTCGAAGTGGGGCACGACCCAGGCGGCGTCCACGGAGTAGCGGGAGAAGCCCCCGCCGATCTGGTCGTAGATCCCGCCCGAGGCCATCGCGCGCAGCGTGTGCGCGCTCATCTCGGTCTCGCCCCGGCGGAGCAGGAACTCGATCGCCGAGGCGGGCGGGAACTTCGGCGCGCCGCCGAAGCCGCCGTGCACCGGGTCGTAGCGCTCGCGCAGGCGCGCGACCGCCTCGTCGAGCGAGCGCGGCTCGATCGGGCTCTCGGACGGCGAGAGCAGCGCGCCCCCGCGCAGGCGCTCCGCGATCCGCGCGGAGCCCGCGACGATCTCGTCCCTGTGCGCCGCCCAGGCGTCGGCCACCGCCGTCACCACCTCGCGCCAGCTCGGGATGCCGTGGCGCCGCTCCGGCGGGAAGTAGGTGCCGGCGTAGAAGGGCACCTGGTCGGGGGTGACGAACACGTTCAGCGGCCAGCCCCCCTGCCCGGTCATCGCCTGGCAGGCCTCCATGTAGAGCGAGTCGACGTCCGGCCGCTCCTCGCGGTCGACCTTGACGCACACGAGCCGCTCGTTCATCAGCGCGGCCGTCCCCGGGTCCTCGAACGACTCGTGCTCCATCACGTGGCACCAGTGGCAGGCCGAGTATCCGATCGAGACGAGCACCGGCTTGTCCTCCGCGCGCGCACGCTCGAACGCCTCCGCGCCCCAGGGGTACCAGTCCACCGGGTTGTCCTTGTGCTGGAGGAGGTAGGGAGAGGTCTCTGCGGCCAGGCGGTTGGCCATCGCCCCGAGCCTACCCGGCGTGCCTCGCCGCCACTCCAGCCGCTCTGATCTCCGCGCGCTTGATCTTGCCGCTCGCGGTCTTCGGCAGCGAGCGGGCGAACTCGACGATGCGCGGGTACTTGTATGGCGCGGTCTCCGCCTTCACGTGCTCCTGCAGCGCGCGCGCGAGCGCGTCGCTCGGCTCGTGGCCGTCGCGGAGCACGACGACCGCGCGCACCACCTGGCCGCGCTCCTCGTCGTCGGCGCCCACCGCGGCCGCCTCGGCGACCGCCGGGTGCGAGAGCAGCGCCGACTCCACCTCGAACGGCCCGATCCGGTAGCCGGCCGAGATGATGACGTCGTCCGTGCGGCCCTCGAACCAGAGGTAGCCGTCCTCGTCCTGGCGCACGCGGTCGCCGGTGCGCCAGGGACCCTCGCCGCCGTCGAGGAAGAACGTCGGGATCGAGGCCGGGTCGACCACGAGCTCCCCGTCCTCGACCCAGAGCCTGAAGCCGGGCAGCGGCTTGCCCATCGACCCCGGTCGGACGGGTGGCCCGATCGGCATCGCGGTCAACGCGCCGGTCTCGGTCTGGCCGTAGCCGTCGTGGATCTCGACGCCCGTCGCGTCGGCCCAGACGCGCACGATCTCGGGGTTGAGCGGCTCGCCCGCCGCGACCGCGTGCCGGAGGTGGGGCAGCCTGCGCAGCTCCGTGCGCTTGGCGATCGCGCGGTACTCGGTCGGCGCCATGCAGAGCACGTTCACGCGCTCGCGCTCGGCCACCGCGAGCCGCTCCTCGGGGTCGAAGCGCGCGTCGTGCAGCAGCGCGGTGGCGCCCATCAGCCAGGGGGCGATGAACGAGTTGCGCGCCGACTTCGACCACCCGCTCGCCGCGGTGCACCAGCAGACGTCGCCCTCGCGCGCGCCGAACCAGTGCTCGGCCTGGACGCGCTGGCCCGCGAGGTAGCGCTGCCCGTGGCGGATCGGCTTCGGCTCGCCGGAGGTGCCCGACGTGAACGTGATCAGCGCCGGGTCGGTGGGCGAGAGCTCCGCCGCAGGCGCGCGCTCTGCATCGAACAGCGACTCGTCCGGCACGACCAGCGCCGGCCCGTCGAATCCGGTGCGCTCGAGCGTCTCGAGGTTGCGCTCGTCCACCACGACCGCGCGAACGTCGGCGCGCTCGAGGCGTTGCTGGAGGTCCTTGGCGCGGAGCTGCTCGGTCGAGGGGAGCGCGACGGCGCCGAGGCGGAAGCAGGCGACCATCGCGTACACCCACTCCGGCCGGTTGCCGATCAGGGTCATGACGACGTCGCCCCGGCCCACGCCGCGCTCGAGCAGCGTGCCGGCCAGCCGGGCGGAGCGCTCGTCGACCTCCGCGAACTGGATCTCGCGCCGGGCGCCGTCGCGCGCGAGCGCGATCAGCGCGGTCCGTCCCGGCGGGGAGGTCCCGACCACGTCGACGGCGAAGTTCATGGGGCCGGAATCGTATGCGTCCGCGCGGGCCGCGCGGAAGGAGGGTGAGACATCACGTTCCGCCTGCGGATTGTGTAAAGTGCCCGCCACGCCGAATCCGCGAGAGCGGAGCGGGGGAACCAAGTTCTGGGGCGAATCTCTCCGTTGAGGAGAGGCGCGCGAGCTCTTTCAGCGCGAGCCCGTCAGCTAACCCCGCAGGCGTTCGAAAGAGACCTTGACGACGCCGCGTCACATAGCGCCTGCGGTCGTTGCAGCCCTGTGCGTGCTCGCGCTCATGCTGCCGGCCGTCGCCTCCGCGCAAGCCGCCAACGGCGGGGTGTCGCCGACCGACCCGCAGTTCCGCCCGGCGGGCAAGGCGAAGCTGATCGACGGCATCGCGATCCCGCCCGCCGACGCGCCGCCAGAGGTCGTCGCGGCGATCGACGCGGCCAACGAGATCGTCACGAAGCCGTACCGGTACGGCGGCGGCCACCGCCGCGGCTTCCACGACTCGGCCTACGACTGCTCGGGCGCCGTCAGCTACGCGCTCCACGGCGCGGGGCTGCTCGACTCGCCGCTCGACTCGCGCGCCTTCATGCACTGGGGAGAGCGCGGCCGCGGCAAGTGGATCACCGTCTACACGAGCCGGGGCCACGCGTTCGTGGTGATCGCGGGGCTGCGGTTCGACACCGGCTACCGCACTGCGACCGCGCGCAGGCTCGGCGCGAAGCCGGGCAGCGGGCCGCGCTGGGACGTGAGGCGGCCCACGCGGGGCTTCCGCGCGCGCCACCCCGCGGGCCTGTAGCGGAGCGCGCGTGGCTCGTGCTCGACGGGCGCCGCGGCGGCGGCGCGGCCCGGCGCGGAGCTCGGCCGACGCCTCGTTCTACGCGCGCAGGAAGGTCATCACCTCGCGCTGGTAGGTTCCGGCCCTCGGGGAGGCGCCGCGACGTTCGGTCGGCGCTTCTCGCCGCGCAATCGCTCAATGCCATCGGCTTCTTGGCCGATCTCAGTGCTGGATGGCCCTTCAGGATAGGCACCACATCGAGATTCCGGCGCGCGTCGAGCAGGCTCCGGCGCGCCGGATCCTGGTCTCGAGCATCGACGTGCGCGACTTCGAGCGCGACGCGCCCGGGGGGTGGGATGACCTGGCCATCGAGGCAGGGGCGAGCCCGTTCCTCACCACGCCGTGGCTCGCCGCCTGCTGGGATGCGCTCGGCGACGCGGAGCCGCTGTGCCTGGTGGCGCGCGGGGATCACGGAGAGCTGCGCGGCGCCGCCTTCTGCGCGCTGAGGCGCGGCCGGCTCCAGTCGCTCACCAACGCCCACTCCGGCGAGTGGGGCGTGCTCGCCGCCCAGGACGCGATCCGCGAGCGGCTGTGGGCAGGGCTCGCCGCGACCGGCGCGCGCGGGGTGCGCTTCGACTTCCTGCGCGGCGACCGCGCGGACGCCGCGGACGCCGCCGGCGCGCTCGCAACCGCGGGCTACCACGTCACCGTCGAGCAGCCGTTCGCGAGCCCCCACCTCGAGCTGCCCTCGAGCTACGACGAGCTCATCTCCGGCGTGAGCGGCAAGTTCCGCCGCGAGATCAATGCGAAGCGGCGCAAGCTCGAGAAGCTCGGCAGGCTCGAGTTCCGCGTCGTCCGCTCGGGCGACGTCGACGGCCCGCTCTCCGAGTTCCTCGCGCTCGAGGCGTCCGGGTGGAAGGGGCGCAAGGGGACGGCGATCGCCCGCGACGAGCGGCTCGCGCGAATGTACAGGCGCTTCGCCCGCGCGGCGGCGCGGCGCGGCTGGCTGCGGCTGCACCGACTCGAGCTCGACGGGCGGCTCGTGGCGGGGAGCATGGACGTCGTGATCGCGGGTCGCGGCACCGCGATGAAGACCGCGTTCGCCGAGGAGCTCGCGCGCTTCTCCCCGGGCGTCGTCCTCCAGGCAGAGATCCTCCGCAGCGCGATCGCCGACGGGGTGCGCGAGCTCGACTTCCTCGGCACGGCCGACCCCTACAAGCTCCGCTGGGGCGCCGTGCCGCGGGGGCGCATGAGCGTGCACGCCTGGCGCGGCCGGGGCGCGCTGCCGCGCTATGTCTGGCGCGCGAGCGTGCGGCCCGCGCTCAAGCGCGTCCGCGACGCGGCGCGGGAGGACCGGCGCCGCTAGCGGCCGATGTGGACGCCGATCATGCGCGGCACGCCGGCCACCAGCGCGGCGAGCCGCGACGGGCGCTCGCCGCGCTCCTCCGCGGCCTCCTTGCGCAGGGTGGCGGCCCTGATGAGCTCGCCGCCCACCCAGCGCAGCGGCTCGGGCGGCACCCGCACCGGATCGGGCTCGACCAGGGCGAGGCGCGTGTGCTCGTCGCGGCGGTCGAGCGCGAGTGACGCGAGCACGCGCCCGGCCAGGTGCGACGGCGCGACGCCGTTCCCGGTGAAGCCCACCGCGTAGTGCACCTGCGCGCCGGGCAGCGTGCCGATCGCCGGCAGGTGGGTGGGGGAGACGTCGATCGGGCCGCCCCAGGCGTGCGTGATCCGGCGGCCGCGCAGCTGCGGGAACGTGCGCACGAGGTCGCGAGCCGCCTGCTCGACGGCGCGCCGGTCGAGCTCGATCCGCCCGCGCAGCCGCGCCCCGTAGGCGAGCCGCCCGCCCGCCCAGCCGAACGCGATGCGCCCGTCGGGCGTGGTGCGGAAGTAGTGCAGGAACGTGCGAGCGTCGACGATCGGCTCGCCGCCCGTCCAGCCCAGGCTCTCGAGTACGTCCGGCACCGGCTCGGTGAGGACGATGTGGCTCGAGGCGACCGTGAGCCGCCGCCGCAGGGGCCTCGCCAGTACGGCGGAGCCGCCGATCGCCATCACGCCCGCGCCTGCGCGCATGCGGCCTCCGTCCGTCTCGGCGACGACCCCGCCCCCGGGCGCGGGGCCGAGCCGCCGCACCGGTGTCCGCTCGAAGATCCGCACGCCGCGCTCGATCAGCTTCGCCCGCAGCCCGAGCCCGAGCCGGGCCGGCTGCACTGTCGCCCCCGAGGTCATGATCGCGCCGCCGCGGAACACCGGCGAGTCGCAGCGGGCGCGCACCTCCGCCGCGCTGAGCTCCCGGAAGCGGTCGGGCTCGCCGAGCTCGGCGCAGGCGCGCACCGCCTCGTCCCAGGCGCCGTCCTGCGCTGGCGCCGCCGAGACGACGAGGTGCGGCGCGGGCCGGTACCAGGCGTCCACGCCCTGGCCCTCGCACCAGGCGCCGATCGCGTCCACCGCCTCGCTCGAGGCGCGCGCGACCGCCAGCGCGGCGTCGGCGCCGAAGCGCTCGCGCAGCGCGGCGAGCTCGTCCCAGAGCGAGGTGGCGAAGCCCCCGTTGCGCCCGCTGGGGCCGTGCCCGCAGCGCTCTGCCTCGAGCAGCGCCACGCTCGCGCCCGGCGCCTGCTCGGTCAGCCACCAGGCGGTCCACATGCCGGTGTAGCCGCCGCCCACGACCACGAAGTCCGCGCGCAGGTCCCCGCCGAGCGGCGGCTCCGCCGGCACGGGCCCGGCCTCCTCGAGCCAGTATCCCCAAGGGGTGTGAAGCGGAGTCACCCCGCACATCGTCGCGCGCGGCGAGGGCGCGCGCAATGTCCACGGAGGCGCATTCCGGCAGTCGGCGCGCTCCTCGCCGCAGGTAGACTGACTCGCGAGTCAACGCAAGTCGAGCAGGAGATCGAATGGCAGTCGCCACGCCCTATTCCGACCAGACCGACGAGCAGCGCGCGATCACCGAGATGGTGCGCCAGTTCGTCGACGAGCAGGTGATCCCGATCGCCGAGGAGCACGACGCGGAGGACAAGTTCCCCGAGGCGGTGGTCGAGCAGATGAAGGAGCTCGGCCTGTTCGGCGTGACGATCCCCGAGGAGTACGGCGGGATGGGGCTCGACCTCACCACCTACGCGATGATCGTCGAGGAGCTCTCGCGCGGCTGGATCTCGATCTCCGGCATCGTCAACACGCACTTCATCGGCTCCTACCTGCTGATGAAGTTCGGCACCGACGAGCAGAGGCAGAAGTACCTCCCGCGGATGGCCACGGGCGAGATCCGCGCCGCCTTCTCGCTGTCGGAGCCCGGGCTCGGCTCGGACGTCCAGGCGATCTCGACGCGCGCCCGCAAGGACGGGGACGACTGGGTCATCAACGGCCAGAAGATGTGGGTTACGAACGGCCTGCGCTCGGGCCTCGTGTTCCTGCTCGCCAAGTCCGACCCCGACGCGCAGCCGGCCTACAAGGGCATGACCTGCTTCATCTGCGAGAAGGAGCCCGGCAAGGAGGTCAACGAGGGCCCCTACAAGGGCCTCACGATCCCGCCCAAGATCAAGAAGATGGGCTACAAGGGCGTGGAGTCCACGGAGCTCGTGTTCGAGGACTACCGCTGTCCCGCCGAGAACGTGCTCGGCGGCGAGGAGGCGGGCCTCAACAAGGGCTTCGGCCAGATGATGGACGCGCTCGAGGTCGGCCGCGTGAATGTCGCGGCGCGCGGCGTCGGCATCGCCCAGCGCGCGCTCGAGCTCGCTCTCAAGTACTCGCAGGAGCGCAGGACCTTCGGCAAGCCGATCGCCGAGCACCAGGCGATCCAGTTCAAGCTCGCCGACATGGCGACGAAGGTCGAGGCGGCGCGGCTGCTCACGCGCAAGGCAGCGCGCATGAAGGACGCCGGCGAGCGCTCCGACCTCGAGGCCGGCATGGCCAAGCTGTTCGCCTCGGAGACCGGCAAGGAGGTCGTCGAGGAGGCGTTCCGCATCCACGGCGGCTACGGCTACTCGAAGGAGTACGAGATCGAGCGGCTCTACCGCGACGCGCCGCTGCTGCTGATCGGCGAGGGCACCTCCGAGATCCAGCGCATGGTCATCGGCCGCACGCTGCTCAAGCGGCACAAGATCTAGCGGGGGACTAGGATCGGGGGCGTTGTCCTCCGGGGACACACGCACACAGATCGCCCAGGCGATCGCGCGCTTCGTGCAGGAGGCGCCGGCGCTGCAGCGGCTCAAGCTGGTCGCGCGGCTCGAGCTGCGCGCGCGCGGCGACGCGCCGATCTGGCGCGTCGAGGTGCCGGGGCCGAAGATCACGAAGGACCCGGCGGGCGACGCCCGCATCGACATCTCGATCGACCGCCGCGACTTCAACCGCTTGGCCGAGGACGCCACGCTGCGCCAGTGGGTCGATGCCTACGAGCGCGGCCAGGTGCGGATCAGCGGCGACAACGCGGTGATCAAGCTGCTCGGCAACGTGCTCCAGCGGCAGCTCGCGCGCACACGCGCCTAGCCGCCGAGTCGTCGGGAGGCGGCCACCCGCGCCGCGGCCCCTACACTGGCGGCCAGACGCGGCCCCGGCGGAGGTGATCGTGTGAGCGAGTTCCAGGTGGTGGTCTGCGGCGGCGGCATAGCGGCCTGCGAGGCCCTGCTGCGGCTGCGGCGGCTGGCCGGGGACGCGCTCGAGGTGACTGTCGTGTCCCCGCGCGCCGAGCTCGTGTACCGGCCGCTGGCGGTGCGGGAGCCGTTCGCGGCGGGCGACGCGCGCCGCTACCCGTTCGAGCGCATCGCGCGCGACGCCGGCGCGCGCTGGGTGAGGGACTCGCTCGCCGCGGTCGACCTCCCCCGGCGCGTGGTCCGCACGCAGGAGGGCGGCGAGCAGCCCTACGACGCGCTCCTGCTCGCGGTCGGCGCCCGGCTCGAGGCCCCGTTCGAGCACGCGCAGCTCTTCACCGGCGAGGGCGGCGAGACCCCTTTCCACGGGCTCGTGGAGGACATCGAGCGCGGCTACACGCGCAGCGTCGCGTTCGTGATCCCCGACGGCCCGTTCTGGCCCCTGCCGCTCTACGAGCTCGCCCTGATGGCGCGCGCCCGCGCCGACAGCATGGGCGTCGACGACCTCGCGCTCCACTTCGTCACGCCGGAGCCGGCGCCGCTCGCGGTGTTCGGCTCGCGCGCCTCGGAGGCGGTCAGCCGCCTCCTGGCAGAGGCGCGGATCGAGGTGCTCGTCTCCGCGCGCGCATCGGTGCCCGCCAAGCGCGAGCTGCTCGTGCTCCCTCACGGCGTCACGCTCCACCCGGAGCGCATCGTCGCGCTGCCGCGCATGTCCGGTCCGGACATCCCCGGGCTCGAGGCGAAGGGCGGGCGAGGATTCGTCCCGGTCGACAACACCGCGGCCGTGCCGGGCACCGACGGGCGCGTGTTCGCCGCCGGCGACATCACCGACATGCCCGTCAAGCAGGGCGGGATCGGCGCGCAGCAGGCGGACGCCGCCGCCGCCGCGATCGCGCGCCTCGCCGGCGTCGAGACGGAGCTCGAGCCCTTCGCGCCGCGCATCGATGGCGTGCTGCTCACCGGCGGGCGGCCGCTCTACCTGACAGCGAGGCTCGTGGGGCCTGCCGGGTTCCAGTCCGAGGTGCACGAGCAGCCGCCCTGGCCGGCCGGCGAGAAGGTCGTGGCGCGCGAGCTCGGCCCCTACCTCGAGCGACTCGACGGCTCGGGCTCGGGCTCGGGTTGACGCGCGCTCGATCCGCGCTTGCTACGGATCGGCTCGCGTAGTGCTTCCGCTGTGCGCGGACGGCCGCATCGCCGATGCTCGGCGCATGCCGGACGAACGCAGGGAGGAGAGCCTCGTGGCCGTCCACGAGGGAGGAAGCGTCCAGAGCCGCCTGTTCAGGCCGCCGCCGCCGCCCTTCCACGAAGGCGTGGTGGCCGACGCGATGCGCCGGGGGCTGATCACGTGCCCTCCCGACACGCCGCTGCGCGTGCTGGCGCAGATGATGGCGTCCCACGGGGTGCGCTGCCTCGTGGTTCGCGACGAGTCGGGCCCCCGCGGGCCTTGGACGGTCGTGTCGGACGTCGACGTCGCGGGCGCCGCCGCGGAGGGCCGCAGCGCCGTGGCGAGCGACCTCGGCACCACCGGGGTCGCGACGATCGGGCCGGACGCGCCCCTCGCAGAGGCGGCGCGCCTCATGAGCGCAGAGCGGGTCGACAGCCTGCTGGTCGTCGACCCGGGGTCCGGGCGGCCGGTGGGGGCGATCTCCTCGCTCGACCTCGTGCGCGCCGTGGCGGGCGCCGAGCTCTGACTCCGCTTCGCGCCGCTGCTTGAATGGCTTTCGCCATGACCGGTGGCGCGAGCGGGCAGAGACTCGACGAGAAGCGACTCCGCGGCCTGCTCGACGCGGGGCGCGCGCTCGTCGAGCACCTCGATCTCGAGTCGCTGCTCGACGAGCTGCTGGAGGTGGCGCGCGAGCTCACTGGCGCCCGCTACGCGGCGATCGGCGTGCTCGACGAGCGCCGCCGCGGGCTCGCGGAGTTCCGCGCCGCGGGGATCGACCCCGAGCTGCACCGCCTGATCGGCGATCCGCCGCAGGGGCGGGGGGTCCTCGGCGTGCTGATCGACGATCGCCGCCCCCTGCGCCTCGCCGACGTCTCCGGGCACCCGGCGTCGTACGGCTTCCCGCCGCACCATCCGCGCATGCGCACGTTCCTCGGCGTGCCGATCCTCATGCGGGGAGAGGCCTGGGGCAACCTCTACCTCGCCGAGAAGGAGGGCGGCGAGTTCGACGAGGCCGACGAGCAGGTGGCGACCGTGCTCGCCGAGTGGGCCTCGGTCGCGATCGGGAACGCCCGCCTCTACGAGCACGTGGAGAGCCGGCGGGCCGAGCTCGAGCGGACGGTGCTGCGGCTCGAGGCGACGACGGCGATCGCGCGCGCCCTCGGCGGCGAGACCTCGCTCGAGCGGGTGCTCGAGCTGATCGTGAAGCGCGGCCGTGCGCTGCTCGACGCCAGGACGCTCGTGATCATGCTGCTGGAGGACGACGAGCTCGTGGCCTCCGCGGCTGCGGGCGAGGTCGCGGAAGGGGGCCGCGGCGCCCGCCTCCCGCTCGCGGGCTCGACCTCCGGCGAGGTGCTGAGGAGCGGCCGGCCGCGGCTGATACGCGACCCTGCGCGGCTGCGGGTGCCGCCCGAGCGGCTGGGCGTGCGCCAGCCGCGCTTCGCGCTGATCGTGCCGATGACGTTCCGCGGGCGCGCGGTCGGCGTGCTCGCGGCGTTCGACCGCCTCGGCGACGGCCCGGTGTTCGACTCGGACGACGAGTCGCTGCTCGTCTCCTTCGCGGCCAGCGCGGCGACCGCGGTGGCGACCGCGCGCTCCGTCGAGGAGGCGCGGCTGCGCGACAGCATCGCGGCGGCCGAGCAGGAGCGCCGCCGCTGGGCGCGCGAGCTGCACGACGAGACGCTGCAGGCGCTCGCGGCGCTGCAGATCCTGGTCTCCTCGGCGCGCAAGGCCGGCGACCCGGCCGCCATGGCGGCCGCGCTCGAGCAGGCCGCCGAGCAGATCGCGCAGGAGATCCAGAGCCTGCGCACGCTCATCACGGAGCTGCGGCCGGCCGCGCTCGACGAGTACGGGATCGTGCCGGCGCTCGACAACCTCACCGAGCGGGTCGCGGCGGTGAACGGCCTGGCGATCGAGAAGCACGTCGAGCTCGGCCCGGACGAGCGGCTCGACGGCGACCTCGAGACCACGGTCTACCGGGTGGTGCAGGAGGCGCTCACGAACGTCGCCAAGCACGCTCGCGCGGAGAACGTGCACATCTCGATCGGCCGGCGCGACGGCAGGCTCGAGGTGATCGTCGAGGACGACGGTCACGGCTTCGCTCCGCACACCGCTCAGCAGGGCTTCGGGCTCGTGGGCATGCGCGAGCGCGTGAGCATCGTCGGGGGGACGCTCGAGGTGCGTTCGAGCCCGACCGGCACGCGCGTGCACGCGCTGATCCCGGTCCCGGAGCCGGCTTAGACCTCGAGCAGCTTGTGGTCGAGCGCGTAGCGGACCAGCTCGGCGCGCGTCGAGCGGCGCAGCTTCTGCTGGATGTGCGCCCGGTGCGACTCGACGGTCCGCACCGACAGGTAGAGCTGCTGGGCGATCTCCGCGTTCGTGTGCCCGAGCGCGATCAGCCGGAGCACCTCGAGCTCGCGCTCGGTGAGGTCGTCCGGCGGCCCGCTCGGCTCGGGCGGCGCGGCGGCGAGGCGCGCGCCGAGCTGCGGGTTCAGGTAGGTGCCGCCGGAGGCGGCGAGCCGCACAGCCTCGACGAGCTCCTGGGACGCCGCCTCCTTGAGCACGTAGCCGGAGGCGCCGGCCTGGAGGGCGTCGCGCGCGAACGCGGCGTCGGTCTGCATCGTGAGCACGACGACGCGCGTGTCCGGCGACTCCTCACGGAAGCGCGGGATCATCGGGACGGTCGGGCCGCCCGGCATGTTGAGGTCGAGCACCAGCACGTCGGGCCGGTGGGCGCGCACGTAATGGAGCGCGGACTCGACGTCGCCGGCCTCGGCGACGACCTCGAGGCCGTCCTCGTTGTCGAGCAGCAGCCTGAGCCCGTTGCGGACGACCGCGTGGTCGTCGGCGATGACGACCTTCACGGCGCCGCCGGCGTTGCCTTCGTGCGTCGCCATGTGAGGGCAGGTTAGCCGCGTGCGCGGCCGGCGGCCATCCGTCGTGGTCCGCGGGCGGCCTGCGGGAAACCACCGATGGGAGCCGCGCCTCCGGCCGCGGCCGCCCGCACGCTCGGGCCTACCCCTCCTGCAGCACCATCTGGGTGCAGACGAACAGGGCGGCGAGGCGATCGCCGTTCGTCACGCGGACCTCCCACGCCTGCGTGCGCTTCCCGATGTGGAGCGGCTCGGCGGCGGCCACGAGCTCGTCGCCCTCGCGTCCCGCCGCGAACACGTTGATCTTCAGCTCGATGGTGGTGAAGCCCTGGTCGGGCTCGAGGTTGCTCAGCGTCGCCCAGGCCGCGACGGTGTCGGCGAGCGACACCCACACCCCGCCGTGCACGTAGCCCCCGGGGTGGAGGTGCCGGCGGTCGGCGACGATGCGGCCGCGCGCGCCCCGCGCGCTCACCTCGAGCGGCTCGATGCCGAGGTCGCCGGGGAACGTGTCCGGCTGGAACTCGGCGATCGCCTCGGGCGTGAGTTCCGGGCTCAATCCGCTGACTGCAGGACTTCGCCGCTGTAGAGCTTCCTCACCCTGACGGCGCCCGGCGGCGCGGCGTGGATGCAGAGCTCGCAGAGCACGCACTCGTCGAGGTTCGCGGGGACGATCTCGACCCGCCCGCCGGCGTTCTCGAAGATGTCGACCGGGCAGGCGTCCGCGAGCTTCTGCGCCAGCTCCGCGTCGCCGCGGACCGACTCGTCGACCTCGACCTGGATGAACATCCCGTCCGCCATCACGCCACCGCCTTGCTAGCGATCTTCTGCCTCACGAGGTCGGGGATCTCCGCGATCTCCTCCGCCACCGTGATCCCGGCCTCCTGGAGCCGCGCGATCTTCTCGGCGGCGGTGTCGGCCTTGCCCTCCACGATCGTGCCGGCGTGGCCGAAGCTCATGCCGGGCATCTCGTCCATGAAGCGGCCCGCCATGAAGGCGACGATCGGCAGCCGCGAGTCGTTCTGCTTGACCCACTCGGCGAGCTGCGCCTCCATGCGCCCGCCCGGCTCGGTGTAGATCACGATCGCCTCGGTCTGCGCGTCCGCCTCGAAGAGCGGCATCAGCTCCGCGTAGGTCGAGCCGATGATCGCGTCGCCGCCGATCGAGATCGCGGTCGACACGCCGAGGCCGGCGGCCGAGAGGGTCGAGGAGATCTCCGTCGTCATGCCGCCCGAGCGCGACATCACCCCGACGCAGCCGGGCTTGTAGGCCTTCTGCGCGTCCTTCGCGGGCCCGCCGATGCCGCCCATCTTGGCGACGCCCGGGCGGATGATCCCGAGGCAGTTCGGGCCGATGATGCGCGCGCCGCGCAGGCCGGCGAGCTCGACCATCTGCGCGACGTCGTAGCGCGGGATGCGCTCGGTCACGACGACGATCAGCTTGATGCCGGCCTCGATCGCCTCGAACACCGCGTCCTTGGCGAACGCGGGCGGCACCGTCACGACCGAGCCGTCCGGCACGAAGCCGAGCTCGCCGACGAGCTGCGCCACCGAGTCGTACACGGGGACGCCGTGGACCTCGCGGCCGCGGCGGCCGGGCGTCACGCCGCCGACGATCTTCGAGCCGTAGTCGAGGCACTCCCTCGTCAGGTTCACGGCCTCGCGGCCCGTGATGCCCTGGACGATGAAGGTCGTGCTCTCGTCGATGAGGATGCTCATGGTTGCGTCACCTCCGTCGCCGCGCCGGAGGTGCCCTCCTCCGCGCCGGCCGCCGGGGTCTGCGCGGCCGCCTGGCCGCCGATCTTCTCCACGGCGCGCCGCGCCGCCTCGTGCATCGACACGCTGCGGTCGCAGTACTCGACGCCGTAGCGCTCGAGGATCTTGAAGCCCTCGTCCTCCCACGCGCCCGGGATGCGGAAGATCGCGATCTTCTCGGCCGGGTCGTAGCCGAGCTCCGTACACGCCTTGATCACGCCGCGCGCCACGATGTCGACGCGCGTGTTCGACACGATCGACATCATCACCGCGATCTTGTCGACGCCCGGCTTCTGGAGCACGAGCTTGGTGAGGTTGCATGCCTTCGAGACGCTCGGGTTGCCGCCGATCTCGCAGTAGTTCGCGGGCCTGCCGCCGTACTTGCGGACCGCGTCGAAGAGCGTCAGCGAGCCGCCGCCCGCGCCGATCACGAGCCCGAGGTTGCCGTCGAACTCGGTCACGTTGCCGGCGACGCCGCGGTGGTCGACCGAGTCGATCCGCTCGCCCTCGATCTCGAACGGCGTCGGCTCGCGCGCCTCGCGCGTCTCCTCGTCGCCCACGCCGAGCTCGGCGAGCAGCGCCTTGTGGCGCCCGCGCGCCTCGTTCTCCATGTCCATGTGCGCGTCGACCGCCACGAAGCTGCCGTCCTCGAGCTGCGCCAGCGGGTTGATCTCGGCGAGCGTCATGTCGTACTTGACGAACAGCCGCGCGAGCTTCGAGAGGATCGGCGTCAGCTTGTTGAGGTCGCCGCCCGTGATGCCGACCGACGCGATCACGTCCTTCGCGCGGAAGTCCATCTGCGGCAGGATCGTCGAGAAGTGGCCGCGCCCGATGTGGTCGGGGTGGGTCTCCGCGACCTCCTCGATGTCGATGCCGCCCATGTCGCTGAACACGAACGTCGGCAGCTTGCGCGTGCCGTCGTAGATCACGCCGGCGTAGAGCTCCTTGGCGATCGGCGCCTTGTGCCCCACCAGCACGCCGCGCGGCATGTGGCCGTTGATCTCGAGGCCGAGGATGTGCTCGGCGTGGGCGCGCGCCTCCTCGGGGGTGTCGGCGAACTTGACGCCGCCGGCCTTCATGCGCCCCCCGGTCAGCACCTGGGACTTCAGCACCACCGGCCCGGCGATCTCGCGCGCGATCCGCTCGGCCTCCTCGGGCGTGCGGGCGACCCCCGCCTTCGTCACCGGGATGCCCTCGCGCTCGAGGATCTGGCGGGACTCGTACTCGAAGAGCCTCACAGCCCGTAGGCCTCCTTCAGCTCGGGGTCCTTCTCGGCCAGCATCTCGGCGAGGTTGACCATGACCTTGCACTGCTTCCAGGTCGCGTCGTCCTGCATCTTGCCGTCGATCATGTGGACGCCGCGGCCGTCCGGGATCGCCTCGATCACCTTCATCGCCCAGCGCACCTCCTCGGGCTCCGGGCTGAAGACGCGCTTGGCGACCTCGATCTGGCGGGGGTGGAGCGACCAAGCGCCGACGCAGCCCATCAGGAACGCCGCGCGGAACTGGGCCTCGCAGCCGACGGTGTCCGCGATGTCGCCGAACGGGCCGTAGAAGGGGAGGATGCCGTTGGCGGCGCAGGCGTCGACCATGCGCCCGATCGAGTAGTGCCAGAGGTCCTGCTGGTAGCTCTGGCGCGGGGCGTCGGGGCCCTCGGGGCTCGGGTCCTCGATCACGCGGTAGCCGGGGTGGCCGCCGCCCACGCGCGTCGTCTTCATGCGCCGCGACGCGGCCAGGTCGGCCGGCCCGAAGCTCATGCCCTGCATGCGCGGGCTGGCCGCGGCGATCTCCTCGACGTTGGCCACGCCCTGCGCGGTCTCGAGGATCGCGTGCACGAGGATCGGCCGCTCGAGCCCTGCCTTCGCCTCGAGCTGGGCGAGCAGCCGGTCAACGTAGTGGATGTCCCACGGCCCCTCGACCTTCGGGACCATGATCACCTCGAGCCTGTCGCCGATCTCGCCGACGAGCGTGATCAGATCGTCGAGCACCCAGGGCGAGTCGAGGCTGTTCACCCGGGTCCAGAGGGGAGTGCCTCCCAGGTCGGCCTCCCTGCCCACCTTGACGAGGCCCTCGCGGGCCGCCTCCTTGCGGTCCGCCGGCACGGCGTCCTCGAGGTTGCCGAGCAGGATGTCGGCCTGCCGGGCCATCTCCGGCACCTTGGCGACCATCTTCTCGTTGCTCGCGTCGAAGAAGTGGATCATCCGCGAGGGCTTCACGGGGATCTCGAGCAACGGGTCGGGAGCGCCGACGGCGAGCGGCTTGGCGAAGTCGCGGGGATTGCGCAATCGAGCCTCCTGGTTGCTTCTCCGGGTCGCGGCGCCTGCGCCTGCAGGGTCCGCGCCAGGGCTGCCGGGGGCGGCGAAATGTACCGCCCATTAGGATTTCACGTCCGTTGACTGACGAGTCAACCAACCCGCCGCGCGACGTGCTGCGCCTCGCGCGCGACCATGACTCGATGCAAGCGACCAGAGGGATCCGATGACCCAGACCGGCACCAAGGAGATCGCCACCGACCAGGCGACGAGGGAAGCTTCCGGAGCGCGCCCGTACGGGCGCTACCTCGAGGAGTTCGAGGTGGGGGCGGTGTACAAGCACTGGCCGGCCAAGACGGTGACCGAGGCCGACGACCACCTCTTCTGCCTCATCACGATGAACCACCACCCGCTGCACATCAACGACGTCTACGCGTCGAAGTCGCAGCAGGGGCGCAACGTGGTCGTGGGCCCGCTCGTCTACTCGCTCGCGCTGGGGATGTCCGTCGCCGACGTCTCGGGCAAGGCGATCGCGAACCTGGCCACCGAGGAGCTCTCGCACCCCGCCCCGGTCTTCCACGGCGACACCCTGTTCGCCGAGAGCGAGGTGCTCGAGGTGCGCCCGTCGAGCTCGAAGCCCGATCGCGGCGTCGTGAAGGTCAGGACCGACGTCTACAACCAGGACGGCGTGCTCGTCGCGACCTTCAAGCGCGCCGTGCTGGTGCCCCGGAAGAACCCGGGCGGGGGCGCCGGCGCCTAGTCGAGAGGCCCAGCCGACGCGGACCCGGCGGCCGGGGCGCAGGCGCCGGCATTTCGGCGGCTTCGGCGCCTTCCCGGCCGCCGTGCTCGCTGGTAGCGTGTCCCGAGTTGAGCGCGCACGGAAGCACAGGGCTACCTGAAGACCGCATCTCGGTCGAGCTCGGCGAGCGCGTGCGGTCGATCGTGGCGGCCGCCGAGAGCATGGCGGCGGCGATCCGGCGCGAGGCGGAGCAGGACGCGGAGCTGCGTCGGCGCGAGGCCGAGCGGGAGGCGCAGGAGTACCTCGAAGAGGCGCGCCGGCGCGCGGACGCGCTGGTGCTCGAGCGCAAGCGCCGGATCGCGGAGCTGAGCGACCTCCTGATCGAGCGCGCCGAATCGATCCTCGACCGGCTCGAGCAGGCGGACGCGGTGCGCTCGCAGCTGCAGGCGCTCGTGCAGGCCCTCGGCGAGACTGCGCACCGGGTCGCGCGCGAGTCCTCCTCGGCCGGCTCCGGGCGCGAGCCGGCGGACGCCGCGCGCGTGCCGGCCGGGCCGCCGCCCGGCGAGGGCCCGCGCCGCGGGGAGCCCGCCGTCTCCGTGCGCGACCTCGATCGCGAGCAGCTCGACGCGGCTCGGCTCGTCGCCCTGCAGATGGCGGTGGCGGGCGGTCGGCGGGACGAGATCGCGGCCCACCTCAGCCGCGAGCTCGGGATCCGCGACGCCGCGCCGCTCGTGGACGAGGTGCTCGAGAGCGACGCCGGCCGCCGCTAGGCCGGTCGGGACCCCGGTCCCGCCCCTACGGCGCCGTCGAGCGGCTGTCGCGCCTGCCCGCGCCGAGCCCGAGCCGCGAGAGCAGGCCGCGCCGGCGCTCGCCGGGGGGCTGGGGGAGCGGCTCGCCGGCGAGGATCGCGGCGGGGGCGTCGGTGACCATCCAGCGAGCCCGCAGCGGCGCGATCCTGCGCGCGGCCTCGACGCCCGCGGCGAGCGCCGGCGGGCGGAAGCGCCCGCCCGAGTGCGCGTCCGAGGCGATCACGTGCGCCGCGCCCTCGCGCAGCAGGGCCTCGGCGAGCCGGCGCGCCCGCGCGCCGCGGTCTGAGAGCGTGAGCGAGAGCGCGGTCACCTGCACGAGCACGCCGCGCGCGACGAGCCGGCGGAGGCGCTCGGGATCCGCCTGGAACGTCGGGTTCCACTCGGGGTGGGCGAGCAGGATCCGGTAGCCGCGCCCGGCGACCTCGGCCAGCAGCGCCTCGAACGCGTTCGGAAGGGCGACGTGCGGCGTCTCGATCAGCAGGTAGGCCCCGCGCGCGCCGTAGGAGACGAGCCGCAGCTCCTCGTCGCTCGCCTCCCGCGCCCAGAGGATGTCGACCTCCCCGCCCTGTACGAGCTCGATGCGGAGCTCGGGCGGGAGCGCGGCGCGGAGCTGCCGGCAGCGGCTCTCGAGCTCGTCGGCGTGGACGAGCGGGAAGTCCTCGCGGAGGTGCGGCGTGGCGGCGACGGTCGTGGTGCCCTGCTCGGCGGCGGCGCGGAGCAGCTCCACGGCGCCCGCGAGGTCCGCGGGACCGTCGTCGATCCCCGGGAGCGCGTGGACGTGGAGATCGATCACGGGCGTCCGAGACTGTACTCTGCGGGCCTCGCACATGCCCAGGGTCCTCGTCCTCTGCTACCACGCGGTCAGCGAGGCGTGGCCGGCGGCCACCTCCGTCAAGCCCGAGCACTTCGAGGCTCAGCTCGAGTCGCTCGTCCGGGCCGGCTGGCGCGGGGCCACCCTCCGCGACGCACTCACCTCGCCGCGCCACGAGCTCACCCTCGCGGTGACCTTCGACGACGCGCACCGCTCCGTCCTCGAGCTCGCGTATCCGGTGCTCGCCAGGCTCGGCATCCCGGCGAGCGTGTTCGTCCCGACCGACTACCCGGGGAGCGGGCGCCCGATGGCGTGGGACGGCTACGACACGTGGATCGGCGGGCCGCACGAGGCGGAGCTCCTCTGCCTGTCCTGGGACGAGCTGCGGGGCCTGCGCGACGAGGGCTGGGAGATCGGCGCGCACACGTGCTCCCATCCGCGGCTCACCGCCGTCTCCGACGAGCAGCTCGCGCGCGAGCTCGCCGGGTCGCGGGAACGCTGCGAGGAGGAGATGCGCGAGCGCTGCCTCTCGCTCGCCTACCCCTACGGCGATCACGACGAGCGGGTGGTCGCGGCGGCCCGCGACGCGGGGTACGCGTTCGCCTGCACCGTGCCGCGGCGGGCCGCGGAGCCGCTGCCGCTGCGCTGGCCGCGCGTGGGCGTGTACCACGGCGAGGGGGCGGGCGAGCTGCAGCTGCGGATCGCCCGCCGCGCGCGCAGCGTGCGCGGGCTGGCGCCCGCACACCTGGCCGCCGGGGCGGCCGCCCGCCTGCGTCGCGCGCGCCGCGGCTGACGGCGGCCCCGCGGGCGCGGAGACGGGGGAGTCGATCATCTAGCCTGCCGAGGCCATGGGAGTCCGCATGCTTGCGCCGGACGAGGAGCCGGACGCTCGCCTGATCGAGGAGTGGGACCGGCTGGCGGAGGTCGGCGGGAGCCCTTTCCTCACCTGGGAATGGCTGAGCGCCTGGTGGCGGGCGTTCGGCTCGGGCGAGCTGGTCCGGGTCCTGCTCGAGGACGGCGGCCGGCTGCGCGCCGGGGTCTTCCTGCGTCGCGCGGGCCGCAGGCTCGTCGCGACCGCGAACCCCCACTCGGGCGATTGGGACGCCGTCGCCGACGACGACGCCGCGCGCGAAGAGCTCTGGCGCGAGGTGGCGCGCCTCGCGCCGGGCACGATCGTGCTGTCGCACCTTCCCTCCCACGGTACGAGCCTCGAGGTGACCCGCGCGACCCTGCGGCGGACCGGTTTCCGGAGCGTGCCGGCCCCGGGACCGCTCAGCCCCTATCGGGAGCTGCCCGACACATACGACGAGCTGCTCGCCTCGGTCAGCCGCGACCTGCGCCAGCAGGTGGGCCGGCGAACGCGTGGACTCGAGCGCGAGGGCGAGCTGGGATTCCGCGAGGTGCGCGGCGGCGACGAGCTGGACGCCGAGCTCGAGCGCGTGTTCGAGGTGGAGGGCTCGGGCTGGAAGGCGCGCAGCGGGACGGCGATCGCCTCGACCCCCGTGACCGCGGCGCTCTACCGCGAGTTCGCGCTCGTCGCCGCGCGGCGCGGCTGGCTGCGCCTCTACCTGCTCGAGCTGGACGGAAGCGCGATCGCGGTCGACTACGGCTGCGCGTTCGCGGGCGGCGGGTTCCTGATCAAGACCGGCTTCCTGGAGAACTACGGCCGCCTGTCGCCTGGGCTCGTGCTGCGGGCGAAGGTTCTCGAGGCCTCGATCGCCGAGGGCCTCTCGTTCTACGACTTCCTGGGCGGCCCCGACGCCTACAAGCTGCGCTGGGCCGACACGACCCGTCCGCGCGTCGCCCTGCGCGCCTACCGCGGCCTCGCGGGGCTGCCGGGGTTCGCCTACCGCGCCGGCCTGCGGCCTGTGCTCAAGCGCGCGCGCGACGGCGTCCGGGCCCGGCTCGCGCGGCGCGCGCCGTCATGAGCGAGCGCGTGGTCCTCGCGTGCGACTGGTTCCTGCGCTACTGCGCGGGCCTCGCGGGCGGCCTGCACGAGGAGGGCGCGGAGGTGACACTGCTCTCGCGCGCCCACGCCGAGGAGTTCGGCGGCGACGAAGCGGCCCGGCGCGACTACGTGGAGCGGCACGCCCACGGCGCCCGCCGGATCGAGCTGCCGGGCAGGGTCCGCGACGCCGGCGCGCTCGTCCCGATGGCCCGCATCGCGCGCTCGCTGCGGGACTGGCGCCCTGATTTCGTGCACCTGCAGGACTCCGTGCCCAACGACTGGCGGCTCGTCTGGGCGGCGGGCGCGCGGCCCCGCCGCTACGCGCTGACCGTCCACGACCCCGTCACCCACCCCGGCACCAGGCGGCGGCCGCTGAAGGAGCAGGTCCAGCGACTGCTGGTCCTTGGAGCGGGCGTCGTGTTCGTGCACGCCGAGTCCGCGCGGGACCAGCTGCTGGACGTGTGGGCGCCGCGCGCGCCGGTGGTGGTCGTGCCGCATGGCGTCGAGGAGGTGGAGCAGCGTCCGCTCCCCGAGCGGCCCACGGTGCTCTTCTTCGGGATCCTCCACCCCCACAAGGGGCTCGACGTCCTGCTCGAGGCCATGCCGGCGGTGTGGGAGCGCGTCCCTCAGGCGCGGCTCGTCGTGGCCGGCGCCGGGCCGCTCCCCGACCACCCGGTGCTCGAGGACGCGCGCGTGACCGTCGAGCGCGGGCACGTGCCCGACGCGGAGCTGCCGCGTCTGTTCGGGGACGCCACCTGCGTCGCGCTGCCCTACCGGGCCGCGAGTCAGAGCGGCGTCGGCTCGCTCGCGCGGCGCTTCGCCAGGCCGATCGTCGCGACGCGCGTGGGCGGGCTCCCCGAGCTCGTGACGCCGGGCGGCGGCCGGCTCGTGGCGCCCGAGGACCCGACCGCGCTCGCGGCCGCGCTCGCGGAGGTCCTGGGCGACCCGCGCCTCGCCGGGGAGATGTCGGCCAAGACCGCGCGCGCGGCCGGGGAGGCGAGCTGGCGGAACGTCGCGCGCCTGACGCTCTCCGCCTATCGGGAGCATCTGCGCAGGTGAGCCGGATCGCGACAGTGGAGGTCGTCGAGACGCCGTCGCCTGAGGTCGTGGCGGCGTGGCGGGAGCTCGCCGAGCGGCGCGCGAACGTCTTCGTCACCCCGGAGTGGCACGGCGCCTGGCTCGCCACGCATCCCGACGAGTCGCCGGTTGTGCTCGTCGGCCGCGACGCCGCGGACGCCGTGAAGGCCGTCCTGCCGCTCGCGCTCTCCCGCCGGCGCGGGATCGGCGTGCTGCGCTTCGCGGGCTCGCTCGTTGGCGACTGGTTCGGGCCGGCGTGCGCGGAGGAGGACGAGCTCGACTTCGCGCGGGCGTGCGGTCCGGCGCTCGCCTCGCTCGGTCGCCGCTGGCAGCTCGTCCGGCTCGACCGCCTGGAGCGGGGCAGCGGCTTCGTCGAGGCGCTGGCCGGGTCGCTCCCGGCCGGCCGAGCGCTGCGGGACGACCGCCCCGCCGTGCTGCCGTTCATCGAGCTCGGCCCCGAGGGTTACGAGGGTTGGCTCGCCAGCCGCGGCTCGCGCACGCGGGCCGAGCTGCGCCGCCACCCGCGCCGGCTCGAGCAGCGCCACCGGGCGAGCTGGCGGCTGACGGCGTCGGCGGGCGAGGTTCCCGCCGACATGCACGACTTCTTCCGCCTGCACCTGGCCCGCTGGGACGAGAAGGGCGGCTCCCAGGCTCTGCCCGAGCACGTGCGCCGCTTCCACCTCGAGCTCGCGCGGCGCACGCTCGAGCGGGGGTGGCTGCGGCTGCTGCTGCTCGACCTCGACGGCCGCCGCGCAGCCGCGCTCTACGGCTGGCTCGTGGGCGGGCGCTGGTTCTCCTACCTCGGGGGCTTCGACCCCGAGTACCGCGACGCGCGCCTCGGCACGGTCATGGTCCTGCGCAGCGTGCAGGAGGCGTGCGACGAGGGCGCCGCGATCTACGACCTGCTGCGGGGCGACGAGGGCTGGAAGCAGCGCCTCGAGACCGGGCGCCGCCACGCCGAGAGCTGGACGGTCGTGCGCCGCGGGCGCCCCGCGCACCTCGCCGTGGCGAGCTACGCGTGGGCGCGCCGGCGCCTGCGTGCGCTCCCGCCCCGGGCGCGCGAGCCGCTGAGGCGCGCGGCCGGGCGGCTGCGCGGCCGGCGCTGAACGCTCCTCCGCACGAAGCCGTGCAGCCCTCGAAGATCCGCTCCGGCGGACGACCACACAGGCATGGGGCGGGCACGTCGCGCTCCTGGGAGAGCCGCCGAGCGGCCACCGCCTTCACCAATGCGATTCAGCGAGTAACCTGCGGTGACCGCACGCGGAACCAGCTCATCCATGTCTACATCTCCCCAGCGCCCGGCCGGGCGCGGCCGTGTCAGAGGGACGCGAACGCCGATTCCACGCCAGAGCGAGCCCCTCGACCCCTCGCCGTACGAGCCGATCTCGGCGCCCCCCGCCCAGCCGGCCCAGGAAGGCGTGCTCGAGCAGATCGTGCGCATCCTGCGCAACCGCAAGCTCGTCTTCCTCCAGGCGCTCGTGCTCGTGCCGCTGATCGTCGGGATCGTCTCCGCGCGCCAGCCCAAGGAGTACACCGCGAAGGCGAACCTGCTCTTCCGCCCGCCCCCGACGGCGCTGCTCGGCACCTCCGCGGCCGACAGCGGCTTCGTCGACCCGACGCGCGAGGCGGCCACCAACGACGCGCTGGTGTCGCTCGGCACGGTCGCCGAGCTGACCGCCCGGAGGCTGGGCCGCGGCATCACCGCGGGCGAGGTGCGGGACAGCGTCGAGGTCTCGGCGAGCGGCGACTCCAACATCGTCGAGATCGCCGCCACCACGCGGTCGCCGACGCTCTCCGCGAGCATGGCGAACGCCTACGGCGAGGCGTACATCGACTTCCGCCGCAACGCCGAGCGCGCGCAGCTGCAGGAGGCGATCCAGCTCGTCGAGCGCAGCCTCGCGCGGCTCGCGCCCAACCAGCTGGGCGGCGTCCAGGAGCGCGCGCTGCGCAACCGGCTCGACAATCTCAGGCTCGCGCAGGCGCTGCAGACGGGCGAGGCCGAGCTGGTCCAGCGCGCGAGTCGGCCCACCTCGCCGTCCGGCCCCCACACCAAGCGGAACGTCCTGCTCGGGGTCGTCCTCGGCGGCGTGCTCGGCTTCGGGCTGGCGGCGCTGTTCGAGCGAGTCGACCGGCGCATCAAGACGGTCGACCAGCTCGAGCAGGTGTACGGGCTGCCCGTGCTCGCCCGCGTGCCGCGCACCGGCGCGCTCGCCGGGCTGGGGAGGCGCGCCCTGCTCGACGGGACGGGCGCCCCCCTGCGAGGCGCCGACTCCGAGGCGTTCCGCGCGTTGCGCGCGAACCTCCGCTACTTCAACGTCGATCGTCCGCTGAGCTCGATCCTGATCGCGAGCCCCACGCCGGGCGACGGGAAGTCGACGGTCGCCCGCGGCCTCGCGCTCGCCATGGCCGAGATGGGCGACAACGTCGTGCTCGTCGAGACCGACCTGCACAAGGGCGACCTCTCGAGCGATCTCGGCGGCGACGAGCCCCGGGGGCTCTCGTCGGTGCTCGCTGGGCACCGCGACATCGACGACGCGCTGGTCGAGGTTCCGCTCGGCCCCGATCGGATGGCGGGCTCCCGCCGCCTCTCGGTGCTGCCCAGCGGCCCGGTGCCACCCAACCCCTCCGAGCTGCTCGACAGCGACCGGATGCGCACCGTGATCGAGGAGCTCGAGGACCGCTTCGAGCTCGTGATCTTCGACAGCCCGCCGATCTCGGTCGTCAGCGACGCGGTATCGCTCGTGCCCCAGGTCTCGGGGATCGTGATCGTCAGCGGCCTCGGGCAGACGCGGCGCGACGCGGCGGTCGACTTCCGCAAGCAGCTCAACCTGCTCGGCGGCTACGCGCTCGGCGTGGTCGCGAATCTCGCCCCGGTCGAGCGCGGTGGCTACTACTACCGCAACTCGCCTGCGCTCCGCGCCTAGCGTCGGCGCCCGGCTCGGCCGCCTGCCGACCGCCGCGCTGGTCGGCGGGGCGCTGCTGCTCATCGACTTCGTGGTCGCGGCGGGCGTCGTCCAGCCGCGCTTCCAGAGGCTGCTCGTTCCGCTGCTCGCGGCGGCCGGGCTCTCGCTCGTCTTCCGCTTCCGGCTCGCCGCCGCAGCCCTGCTGCTCGTGTTCACCGACACGCTCTTCTACGCGAGCAAGTGGTCGTTCGCGGCGGGCCCGGTGGGGCTGCGGCCGCACGAACTGGCGCTCGGCGCGCTGCTCGTCGTCGCGATCGCGCGACCGCGGCGGGCCACGTGGGGCGGCGCGGCCGGCGGCGCCCTCGCGGCGTTCCTCGCGCTGGTGACGCTGTCGGTGTACCTGGCCGTGGCCGCGGGTCGGACCGACCTCAGCACCGCGTTCGACTGGTCGCGCGAGTTCGGGCTGCTCACGCTCTTCTACGTCGTGGTGAGGCTCTTCCCCGAGCCGGCCGAGCTGCGCCGGGTGCTCGGCCTGGCGGTGGCGTTCGCCGCGCTCACCGGCGTCGTCTCGGCGATCGTCTCGCTCAGCGGCTTCGGCGGGTTCCTGCAGGACCCGGGCAAGCAGTTCATCCGCGCCGAGGAAGGGCTCGGCCTGCTCGACCGCGTGCGGCTGCCGGGGCTCTCGCTCTGCTACGCGCTGTTCTGGTACGCCGTCGTGCGGCGGCTCGAGGCGCCGCCCGGAGCGGGGCTGCGCTACGGCCTCGCGCTCGTCGGGATGCTGCTCGCGATCCTGCTGAGCTTCAACCGGAACATGTGGCTGGGGCTCCTCTTCGGCCTGGTCCTGATGCTCGTCACCGGCGGGGTGTGGCTGCGCGGGCGGCTGACGAAGTCGCTCGCGATCGCCGCGAGCGCGGTCCTGGTGCTCGCCCTCGTGGGGGCGGGAGCCGGCGGCGGCTCTAAGATCTCGCCGATCGTCGCGCGCGGCAAGACGCTGCTGACGCCGGGGGAGGTGTCCCGCGAGAGCTCGATCAGGGATCGCGAGACCGAGACGAGCCGCGCCTGGAGGACCGCGATGGCGCACCTCGTGACCGGGATCGGGCCGGGGGCGTCCTACGGCGTGCTCGTGGTCGAGCAGGTCGGGCCCCGCAGCTTCGTCCGCACGCCGCAGCTGTTCCTCCACAACCAGTACCTCTACCTGCTGCTGATCGGCGGCATCCCGACGCTGGCGGCGTTCCTGCTCTTCCTGGGGCTCTCGCTGCGCGCCGCCTTCGCGGGCGGCTCCCCGCCGTGGGTTCGCGCCTGCGGCGCGGGGCTTGCGACGATCATGCTCAGCGCCTTCGTCGCGCTCTACTTCACGGCCGAGGACATGATCGTGCCGATCGCGCTGCTCGCGGCGGCGGCCGTGGCGTCGCGGCGCGCGCCCGCGTAGCGTCCGGGCTCGCCCGCGGCGACCGGGGACCGTCAGGCCGCCGTGCCGGCCTTCTCCGGCGCGGCGGCTTCCGGGGCGCGCCACCCGCCGATGACGCGCGCGGCCGGGATGCCGGCGAGCGCCCCGTCGATGAGCGCGGAGTAGCGGTCGACCATCGCGGCGGAGTCGAGCGTCGGACGGGCGGCGCCCGCCGCCTCCGCGAGCCGCCGCCGCAGCGGCTCGTCCGAGAGCACAGCGCGGCACGCAGCCGCGAGCGCCGCCTCGTCGGCGGGCGGCACGACGAGCCCCGCCCCGGTCTCGCGCAGCACCCGTCCCATGTCGCCCACGTCGGTGCCCACGACGGGGACGCCGAGGGCCATCGCCTCGAGCAGCGTCATCGGCATGGCGTCCGAGAGCGACGGCAGCACGGCGAGGTCGGCGAGCGAGAGCAGGGGGGCGACGTCCGACCTCAGCCCGAGGAAGTGCGCCCAGTCCGCGCCGAGCTCGCGCGCCCGCCGCTCGACCTCCCCCTGCAGCTTCCCCGTGCCCACGAACACCGCGTGCACGTCGCCCAGCTCCTCGCGCAGGCGGCGCACGACCTCGAGCGTGGCGAGCTGGTTCTTCTCCGGGCGGAACACGCCGACCTGCATCACCACGAGGGCGTCGTCGGGCAGGCCGATGTCCGAGCGGCGCAGCGAGGATGCCTCCGCCTGCGCCCGCAGCGCCGCGACCGGCACGCCGTTGCGGATGAACGCGATCCGCTCGCGACGCACGCCCTCGCTCTCGAGCAGCTCGAGCTGCGTGCTCGCGCACGCGACGGTCGCGTAGGTGAAGCGGTCGAGCAGCCGGTAGTGCAGGGCGATCGCGTGGCGGCGGCTGGACCCGTCGCGGGCGGTCTGCACGCTGCGGTCGGTGGCATGGTCCGCGACGATCACGGGGCGGCGCGCCACGATCCCCGCCAGCCTGCCCCAGAGGCTCGCGTCCCACATCGTGCAGTGGACGAGGTCCGCTTCGCGCGCGAGGCGGACGAGCAGCGGGATCGCCAGCATGCGCTCGAGCCGGCCCCCGCGCTCGAGCGAGATCGGCCGCACCCCGGCCTCCTCGAACGGCGCGGGGTCCGCGTAGAGCCGGTCCATGCACGCGAGCGTGACCTCGTAGCCGCGGCGCGCGAGGCCGATCGCCAGGTGCTTGAGCTGCAGCTCGGCGCCGCCGGCGTCGTGCAGCGCGTAGATCAGCAGCAGGACGCGGGGTGGGCGTCGCTCGTCCGTCACAGACGAAGGATATTTGGGCCACCGCCCTGGCTCGGGCGCGGTCCTGCCTCCGACAGGCCGGCTCCGCGGCGCTATCTTCAGCCGGACCGGGCTCCGCGCGCACCGGGGCTCCCGCCGCTCACGCAGCAGCCGCGCGGCGCCAGCGCCTCACGGACGGCCGCGGAACACCGTGCTCTTCAAGAACACACTCGCGCAGACGACCTCGATGGTGGTCGGCTACGTGTGCAGCTTCCTGCTCGCGCCGGTGATGCTGAGCCGGCTCGGGCTCTCGAATTTCGGGGTCTGGGCGGTCACGGGGGCGCTCGCCACCTACGCCGGCCTGCTCGACCTGGGCGTGGGGCGGTCGCTCGCCCGCTTCGTCGCCTTCTACGACGCGAGCGGCGACGAGCGCGCGATGCGCGAGTGCGTGGGGCTCGGGCTCGTGGCCGTGACCGTCGTCGGGCTGGCGAGCGCGGCGGTGGCGGCGGCGCTCGCGCCGACGCTCGCCGACGAGCTGCACGCGGGCCTCTCGACGGGCGACATGCGGATCGTGCTGCTCTCGTCCGTCGCGATCTACACGTTCAACGGCTACAGCTCGTCGCTCAACGCCTACGCGATCGGCATCCGCCGGATGGTGCCGCCGAACATCACCGCGTCGCTCGCGTCGCTGGTCAACTTCGGCTTCAGCATCGCGGCGCTCGCCACCAGCACGAGCCTCGTCCACTACGCGGTGGCCAACGCGGCCGCCTCGTTCGTGAGCATCTTCATGGCGGTCGTGGTCCTGACGCGCCTCGCGCGGGCGCCGTACCTCGCGCTGCCGTCGTTGCGGCGCGCGAAGGAGATCCTCTCCTTCGGCCTCAAGAACCAGCTCGTCTGGATCGCCGACCTCGTGAACTTCGAGACCGACAAGGTCGTCATCGCCCTGCTCGTCGACGTGCGGGCGGCGGGCGCGTACGAGATCGGCGCGCGCGTGGTCGGGGCGGTGCGCTCGCTGGGGGTGATGTCGGTGTCGGCGATGATCCCCACCGCGACGGCGGCGATCGTCGAGCGGGGGAGGAGCGTCGTCGGCGAGATGTACCGGCGCTACACGCGGCTCTCGACCGGAGTCGCTTTCCCGCTGTTCATCCTCGCGGCGGCGGGCTCCCCCTTCCTGCTCGTGGCGTGGCTCGGGGACGTGCCGGGGAACGGCGACGAGATCGTCACCTTCCTGACGCTCGCGTATTTCGTGAACATGTCGACCGCGGTGCCGATGACCCTCGCGATGGGCGCAGGCGAGCCCGGGGTGGTGGCGCTCAACTCGGTGATCACCGCGGCGCTGAACCTCGTCTTCACGCTCGCGCTCGCGCCCCTGCTCGGGCTGTGGGGCGTGATCGGCGGGACGTTCGCGGCGATCAGCGGCGGCAGCCTGCTGTTCGTCGCGCGCTTCCAGCGCCGCTTCGGGCTGGGCTGGCGCGACTACCGGGCCGCCGTCGCCGGCCCCGCCGCCCTCTCGCTCGCGCTCGGGGTGCCGCTCGCGCTCTTCTCGCTCGTCGCGGGCGCGCCGGACGGCAGGCCCCAGGCGATCGCCGTGACCGCGGCGATGACCGCCTACTACGCGCTCGCCTACTGGATCCTCGCGACGCGCATCGACTGCCTGCCCGGCAAGCTCAGGTTCCCGTGGCTGCGGCCGCGCCGGGCGGGCGTCGCCGCGCAGTCAGCGCGCTCGTGAGCGCCTGAAGCCGTTCCACTGCACGCGCAGGACGCCGCGCGCCGCCGCGCGCTGCGCGTCCATGCGCGCGGGCGCCAGCGGCCGCAGCAGGGTGGCGGCCACCAGGCGCGCCGCGGCGCCGCCGACGTGGACCGCCGCGGTGGCCGCCGCGGCCGTCGGCCCGCGCCGGCGCCGCATCCAGGCGTAGGTCGCCGCGACCGAGCGGGTGTCGACCTCCTCGCCGAAGGTCCGGCTCGTCGAGGCGCTCAGCTCGTGGCGTATCAGCGCGGTGGGCTCGTAGCGGATGAGCCAGCCGGCGCGCGCAAGCCGCCAGCAGAGGTCGATGTCCTCGGCGTACATCCACTGCTGCTCGTCGAAGCCGCCGATCTGCTCCCACGCCTCGCGGCGCACGATGAGGAACGCGCCGGTCGCCCAGTCGACGTCGTAGCGGCGGGCGGGGTCGTAGTGCCCCGCCATGAACAGCCGCTCCCTCATGCCCCTGCCCGCGAGCCCGGAGAGGGCAGCGTTGTAGAGCAGCGCCTCGCCGGGCCCGGGAAAGCGCTGGATCGACCGCTGGGTGGAGCCGTCCGGGAGCTCGATCCGGGGCGCCACGGCGCCCACCCGGGGATCGGCGCTTCCCGCGGCGAGCAGCGCCTCGAGCGCGCCCGGCCGCAGCTCGATGTCCGCGTTGGCGGGTGCCACCCAGGCGCTGCGGGAGAGCGCGGCGGCGCGGTTCACCGCGCGCCCGAAGCCGAGGTTCTCCCCCGCGGCGACCAGGCGCGCCCAGGGGAACTCGCGCTCCACCATCTCTGCCGAGCCGTCGCTCGAGCCGTTGTCGACCACCCAGACCTCGGCGCGGCCCGCGTCGACATCGGACCGCATCGACGCGAGCGCCGCCCCCAGCAGCTCGCGCGTGTTGTACGAGACCACTGCGATTGCGACGGGAGCGCTCGTCTCGTCCGGGGCGGTCACGGTGGCCGGCTACATTACCCGCGGTGCGCGACGCGGCGGCGACGAGGCCCGAGATCACCGTGCTCACGGCGACCTACCAGCGCGCGGAGCTGCTGCCGCGGCTGTACGAGAGCCTCCGCGCGCAGACCTTCCGCGGCTTCGAGTGGATCGTGATCGACGACGGCTCGACCGACGGCACGCGCGAGCTGCTCGAGCGGCTCGCGCGCGACGCCGGTTTCCCGCTGCGGGTCCTCGTGCAGGAGAACAGCGGCAAGCACGTCGCGATCAACCGGGGCGTGCGCGAGGCGCGGGGGCGCTTCTGCGCGATCATCGACTCTGACGACTGGTACAAGCCGCACGCGCTCGAGCGCATGCTCTTCCGCTGGAACGAGATACCGGCCGGGCGGCGGGGCTCGTTCGCGAACGTGGAGGGCCTGCGGGTCCTGCCCGACGAGACGCTCGCCGGCGATCGCTTCCCGGCGGAGACGTACGACTCGACGACCTTCGACCTGGGCTTCGTCGAGGGGATCGGAGGGGACACGATCGGGATGTACCGGACGGACGTGCTGCGGGAGCACCCCTACCCGGAGGACGCCGGCCGCTACGTGCCGGACGCCTTCGCCTGGAACCGGATCTCGCAGCGGTACTCGTCGCGCTTCGTGAACGAGGTCTGGGCGTACGTGGACTACCAGCCCGACGGCATGTCGAACCGCTCCCGGCGGGCTTGGATCGACGCGGCTCCGGGGCTCCTCGCCTACTTCCGGGACATCGCGTCGTTCGATCGCCCGATGCCGCTGCGCCTGCGGGCGCGCAGCTCGGCGAACGTCGTGCGTTACGCGCTGCACGCGGGGGCGAGCCCGCTGCGGGAGCTGCGCGGCACGCGGCCGGCGTGGATACGCGCGGCGGCGCTGCCGCTCGGAGCGGCGCTCTGGCTGCGCGACCGGATGGAGCTGCGGCGGGAGCGGGAAGCCGGGAGCGTCCAGTCGCCCGGATAAGCTCGCCGTTCGCCGGCCGCGGTCGCTCTCCCCGCCGCGGCGTTCCAGGATGCGCGAGCACGTGCCTTCGACACGCGGCAACTCCGTGCCGGACACGGCGCTCGCCGCAGGCCGCGCGCCGGCGACGGCCGACACCGTCGACGTCCTGCGCGGGCGGCCTCCCAGCGACGTGATCGACGCGTGGCGCGAGCTCGCCGTGGAGCGCGAGAACCTGTTCGCCTCGCCGGAGTGGCAGCAGGCGTGGCTCGGCGCCGCGCAGGGGCAGGAGCCGCTCACGCTCGTCTGGCGCCGGGGCGTCGAGGTGGCGGGCGTGCTGCCGCTCGTGCTCTCGAGCCGCGGTCCCCTGCGCCTCGCCCGCTTCCCGGGCGCGCGCCGCGGCGACTGGTTCGACCCGGCCTGTCGGCGCGGCGACGAGCCCGCCATGGGCGCCGCGGTCGCCCCCGAGCTAGCCGGGCTGCTCGGTCGCCGCATCCTCACGCTCCACCGCTTCGACCCCGACAGCCCCTTCGTCGCCGCGCTCTCCGACGCGTGGCCAGGAGCGCGTCCGCTCGTGCAGCCCCTGCGCGAGCCGGACGTGCTGCCGTTCGTCGAGCTCGCCGACGGGTACGAGGGCTGGCTCGCCTCGCGCAGCCGGAACTTCCGTAGTCAGCTCCGTCGCCGCCGGCGGCGGCTCGAGCGCGAGCACGGGCTCCGCTTCCGGCTGACGCAGCGGCCGGAGGAGCTCGACGCGGATCTCGACTCGTTCTTCGCGCTCCAGCGCGCCCGCGCGCTCGCGCGCGACCGCGCGCCGACGCTCGACACGATCGCCTGCGCCGCCTACCGCGCCTTCGCCCGCGCCGCGCTCGCGCGCGGCTGGCTGCGCCTGTGGACGATGGAGCTCGAGGGGCGCCCTGCGGGCGCCTGGTACGGCTGGCGGGTGGGGCGGCGCTACTGCTACGCGCTTTCGGGGTTCGACCCCGCCTGGTCGAAGCTCGCCGTCGGCACCGTGCTGCTCGCGCATACGATTGAGCGGGCGGCCGCGGAGGGCTGCGAGATCTACGACTTGATGTGGGGGGACGAGCCCTACAAGGACCGCTACGCGACCGGCCGGCGCATCCGGCGCTCGCTCGTCGTGGCGCGGCCGGGCCTTGCGGAGCGCGCCGTGATCGCGGCCGCGCGCCTCGTCTCGATCGGCGCGCGCCGGCTGCCGCCGCAGGCGCGCACGACGCTGCGGGCGCTCGGGAGGCGGGCGCGCGCATGAGCGCCGAGCGCCGCCCGCCGGTCGCGCACCTCGGGCCCGACCCGGCGGGGCCGGGCGGCATGGCCGCGGTCACGCGCGCCCTGCTCGGCTCGCCGCTCGCCGAGCGCTGGCGACTCGACGTGATCCCGACCTACCGCTCGCCGCGGCCGCTCGAGCGGCTCGCCGTCTTCGCCGTGTCCCTGCTCCGGCTCGCGGTCTGGTCGCTTCGGTCGGGCGGCCGTGTCGTGCACGTCCACGCCACGGTGCGCGGGAGCATGCTGCGCAAGGCCGTGGTGGTCGAGGAGGCGAAGCTGCTGCGCCGCCTGGTCGTGGTCCACGTCCACAGCGGCGCGGCCGAGCTCGAGTCGTTCTGGGGCAGGATCGGGCCGCTGCGGCGGCGGCTCGCCGCGCGCATGCTTCGGCGCGCCGACGCGGTGCTGGCGGTGTCGGAGGCGAGCGCGGCCGCGCTCAGGCTCCATTACGGCCGGCGGGACGTGGAGGTCGTGCCGAACGCGGCGCCGCGCCCGCGTGCGCTCGCCGCCGGGGCGGCACGCAACGGCTCGGACGGTGAGCTGCGGCTGCTCTACCTCGGCGGCTTCGCGAACCCGGTGAAGGGAGGGCGGGTGCTGGTCGAGGCGCTCCCGCGGATCGCCGCCGCCCTCCCCGAGGCGCGCGTCGTGCTCGCCGGCCCCGGCGCGCCGCCGCAGGGGCTCGCGGCGCCGGGCGCGCGCTGGGTGGGCTGGCTGCCGCCCGAGCGCAGGGACGACGAGCTGGCCCGCTGCGACGTGTTCGTGCTCCCCTCGCTCTCGGAGGGGCTGCCGATGGCGCTGCTCGAGGCCATGGCGCTCGGCAAGGCGGTCGTGGCCACGCGGGCCGGCGGCGTGCCGGAGGTCGTGAGCGACGGCGTGGACGGCCTGCTCGTCGAGCCGGGCGACCCCGCGGCGCTCGCCGCCGCCGTCGCGCGTCTAGCCTCGGACCCCGAGCTCCGCCGGCGGCTCGGCGAGGGCGCCCGGCAGCGCGCCGAGCGCCTGAGCGACCACGACGTCGCCGATCGCCTCGACGCCCTCTACCGCAGGCTGGGGGGCGCGGAATGAGCACCGTGGCGCTCGCGCCGCTGCGGGGCCCGCTCGAGAACCGCTCAGGGGCGGCAGCCATGCTCTGCTGGCACTCGATCGGGCGCGTGGGGCCGCCCTACCTGACGGTGCCGCCCGAGCTCTTCGACCGGCAGCTCGCGACGCTCTCGAGCCTGGGCTGGGAGTCGGGGGACCGCGACGACCTCGCCGCGCTCGCGGCCGGCGTCCGCCCGCTGCGGCCCAAGGTCTTCCTCACCTTCGACGACGGCTTCGCCGATAACCACGACGCCGCGCTGCCGCTCCTGCGCGAGCACGGCTTCAAAGCCTTCGTCTTCGTCCTCCCGCGGCACCTCGACACGGGCGCGCCGCTTGCGTGGAAGGAGGTCGCCGAGAGCGCGCGCCGCCACCCCGAGGTCATGCGCTCGCTGACCTGGAGCCAGGTGGAGCGCATGGCGGAGGCCGGTGTCGAGATCGGCAGCCACACGCTCACGCACGCGCGCCTCACCGAGCTCGGCGACGAGGAGCTGCGCGAGGAGCTGCTCGCCTCGCGGCGCGCGATCGTCGAGCGCCTCGGCCGCTGCGACACGATCGCCTACCCGTTCGGGGACTGGGACGCGCGCGTGGTGCGCGCGGCGGCAGACGCCGGATACAGGTTCGGGTTCACGATGCCGCGGGGGGCGCAGCTCACGACCACGACGCTCTCGATCCCGCGCGTGGCCGTGGACGACCGCGACACGCCCCGGCGGCTGCGCCTGCGGCTCACGCCCGCGTACCGCCGTCTGCTGCTGTCCCCGGTACGCGACCTCGTCAGGACGGTGCGCGCTCGCGGCGGCCGGCGATGAGCCTCGACGAGCTGACGATCGCGGTCGCGGACTCGCGCGAGCCGAGCAGCGCGGCCACCTGGTCGGGCACCACCTTCGGCCTCGCGCAGGCGCTGAGGGGCCTCGGCGTGACCGTCGAGGCGCTGCACGCCGCGCCGCCCGCTGCGCTCGAGCGGAACGCGATCCGTGCGCTCGCCGCGGCGCGCGCCCTGCCCCGCGTGCGCCCCCGCGACCTCCGCTCGCCCCGGCGGCTCGTGCAGGAGCAGCGCGCCGACGTCGTGTCGGGCCCGCTGCTCGCGGGCATGCGCACGCTCTCGCTGCGCCTGCGGGCCCGCCGCCTGCCGAGGCTCGACGCCATCGTCGCGCTCGGCACGAGCTTTTCGCTGCCGCCTGGGCCGCGAGGGGCGACCTATGACGACATGACCGTGAAGCAGGCGATGGAGCTCTACCCGGAGTGGCAGGCGCTCCCGCGGCGCGCCCTGGAGACCTGGGTCGAGCGGCAGCGGCGGGCGTACGAGCGCGCCCACGCATGCTGCTTCATGAGCCGCTGGGCCGCCGAGTCGGCGCTCGCCGACTACGGCGTGCCGGAGGAGAAGGTGCACGTGATCGGCGCGGGCCGCAACCGCTCGCCCGCGCGTCCGGAGCGGGACTGGACGCGGCCGCGCTTCCTCTGGGTCGGGCTCGACTGGGAGCGCAAGAACGGCGAGGCGGTGCTCGCCGCGTTCGCGGAGGTGCGCAGGAGGCTGCCGGAGGCGACGCTCGACATGGTCGGGGCGCACCCCGAGCTGAGCGCGGACGGCGTGACCGGCCACGGCGTGCTGCGGCTCGACGTGCCCGAGGAGCGCAGCCGGCTCGACGCGATCTTCGCGAGCGCGACCTGCCTCGTGATGCCCTCCTGGCGCGAGCCGCTGGGGTTCGTCTACGCCGAGGCGGCGGCCGCCGGCATTCCCAGCATCGGCACGCGGATCGGGGGCGCGGGGGAGGTGATCGGGCCGGGCGGCCGGGTGGTCGATCCGGCCGATCGCGAGGAGCTCACCCGAGCGATGCTCGAGCTGGCCGATCCCGCCACCGCGCAGCGCCTGGGCGCGCTGGCCGCCGAACAGGCCGAGATCTGGAGCTGGAGAGCGACGGCGGAGCGGTTGCTCCGCGCGCTCGGCTTCGCCGACCGCGCGGAGCGCCCGCTCGCGCCGCTCCTGTGACGAGGCCTCGGAGCCCTGGCTAGGGCTTGGAGTACGAGGCGTCGTCCGCGTACAGCGGGCCGTTGGCGCCGCTGGAGTAGTTACCGATCCCGAACGTGTAGTCGATGCTCGAGGAGTGGAACGGCCTCACCGGGTACTCGCTGGCGCGCGCCGTGTCGAGGAGCTTGCCGTCGATGTAGAAGTCGATGCGGTCGTTCTGGTGCACCTCGGCGCGGAACTCGACCCAGCGCCCGAGCGGCACGGCCATGAACTTCACCGAGTTCCAGTGGGTGCCGCCCCAGTTGTTGATGTAGGCGACCGGGTAGTCGGAGCGCAGGCCGCGCGGGCCGCCGCGGGAGGACCAGTAGCCGGCGTTGCCGAAGTTGATCCACCAGAGCGGGTCGGACTGCTTCGACCCGTCCGACTTGCGGTAGTCGTCCTTGAACTGGAGGGCGTTCACCGAGGTGCCGTTCGGCACGCGGTAGGTGGTGGGCAGGTAGTACCAGACGCGGTACACGCCGCTCACGTCGGCGGGCGGATGCCCCTTGCCGTCCGTGAAGGCCTTGAACAGCTTGGCGTGCCAGCGCTGGTGCGCGATGTCGTCCGGCGTCGTCTCGAACCGGGCGACGCGCTTGCCCGTCCGGTAGGGGACGCCCTGGGTGGTCGGGTCGATCACCGAGATGTGGCCCCAGGACGAGTCGCCCTGGCCCCACCAGGACCACTCGCTGAAGTCACCGGACTCGAAGCCGGACGACCAGACGACGGTGCCCGGGGTCGAGGTCGGGGGAGAGGTGGCGACGGAACCGCTCGTGCCGGTCCCGCTACCGCTGGTACCGGTTGGGCTACCGCTGGTACCGGTTGGGCTACCGCTCGTGCCGGTGCCGGATCCGCTCGTGCCGGTGCCG